>JANQOA010000219.1 GCA_028279305.1 Pseudomonadales bacterium | reverse complement strand
CCAGGCGCGCGGTGCCGTTTATCTGGAATTCCCGGTCGTCCTCACCTACCAGAGCATGCAGGGCATACGACCGCTGTTGTAAAAGATGCTGCACCTTTGGTGTGTTTTCACCTGCCAGCACGTATATGCCGCGCAAGGCGAATATGGGGCACACCGGCGCGACCGCCGGCCGGCCGCGTTTGTCCACCGTCGCCAGGATGGCCACTTCGCCCTGGTCCGGGTTAAACAACAGGTCGCGGCCGGCGCTGTGGATTTGCGGTGCTGCATCGGCCAGGTCCCGCCAGCTCAGGTTGGGGCAGGCATGCTGTCTTGTCATGTTATCTCCGTTCGTGCTGCCCGGGGTGGGTTGCAAGGGTGGGGTTATGCTAAACCTGCGCTCATGACACCGTACTGTCAGGATAGGACGGAAACCGTTGCAAGACAGGGAGCGGAAGCGGTTGCAAGAATCGTCAAGAGTGGGGAAGGTACACATTTATACTGTTGGCAAACAGTTACAGGAGGGCCGTCATGGCCGCATCGTCTTCATCGTCTCTGGCCGCCGCACCGGTCTCCAACCTGCAGTTCTGGGGGGCTGTAGCTGCGGCTTTTGTGTTGTCTCTGCTGGTCATGCTGGCGTGCGCTTATGCCTGGGTTTATATCTACTCGGTACTGATCTACAGCGCGGGAGACCAGGCCTATTATGAAGCTTATGCCCAGGTGGCCAGCCCGGTGGTCGCGGTGACGGTGGCCTGGCCTGTCTTTTTTGCGGTGGGACGTTTCATGCGGCGCTTCGGCCGGCGCGCGTTGTTTGCAGCCATGGCGGTGGTGGTCATAAACCTGACCATGGATGCCGCGGTGCTGTTGTCCGTCAGCCGCGACGCTGATGGTGCCATGGCCCACCTGGTGTTGATGAGCCTGTTTTCAGCATTGGGCAAACTCGGCGGGGCTTACTTTGGTGCGTCTGCTCCAGGCAAGGATGGACCCTGAACGAAATTCAACGTTATATCCGTACCCACCTGCAGGAGGATTTGTCCCTTGGGCAGTTGGCCCTTCACGCAGGCCTGTCGAAGTACAAACTGCACCGTTTGTTTAAGGCGCACACCGGTTACACCCCCGCTCAGTATGTGCAGCAGGTCAGGGTGCATGCGGCGGCCATGGCGCTGTTGCTGGAACGCAGCAGTGTGCTGAAGGTGGCGGTGCGCTACGGCTACCACAGCCACGAAACCTTTACCCGGGCTTTTCAGCGGGTCTTCGGCTGCAGCCCCAAACAATTCCGTCATGCGCAGACGCTGGTGGCGCAGCAGCCGCCGCCGGCGCGGGAGGGGGCGGCGCCGTTTGCCGTCTCCGCAACCCGCTTGCAGCCGCTGCCGCTGATGACGTTTGCGGCGGTTCGGCATCTCGGCGCTTATGACCGTGTACCGGCAGGGCTGTGGCGCAAGATCAGCTCTGCCCTCAACCGGCGGAGGATTGCCTGGCACGGCTTGCTGGGCGTGGGATATGACAACCCGCAGTCACCGCCAACCGGCGGTTGCCGTTTTGACGCCGGTGTGCTGGTGCGCCAACCGTTTGAGCCCTTTGCCGGCATAACCTGCCGGCAGTTGCCGCCCACCGATTATGCCGTCACCACCCATGTTGGCGGTTACCTGACGTTGTCTCAGGCGCTACCGCTGATATTTCAGCAATCCCGTGAATTGCCCGGTTATCAGGTACAGGGATTGCCCTTGCTGGAGGTGTATCAGAGCCCGGTTGTGGTGGCCGGTGATATCAGCCACACGGACATATACGTGCCGCTGTTGCGGTTGGAATAATCCGCGCCTAGATGCCCTGACGGATTCCGGCGAGAATACGGCGGGCGTTGATCTCAAACAGCCGCTGGCTGTCAAACGAAGCCATAAATTCCTGCACGTCAGCGGGCAGGGTTTCCGGATTGTATTTGGGCCCGCGGTCGCCGCGGGTGGCGCCCAGCAGCAGGGAAGCCAATGAAGTCAGCACGTCGAACATCTGGCCCTTGGTCAAATTCAGCCGTTCTGACATGCGCGCTGCCACCGTATCCAGCTGCACCGCCATCGCGCGCTTGGAGGTAATCAACCGTTCCACCGAAATGTTGTGTTCTATCACCCCTTCCAGCCGCGACATCAGCAGCAGGAAAGTGTTGTTGTGAGTTGATGCTTCATACAGGGCCTGGACAAAGCGGCTGTCGTCCGTGCCGTCGGATACCTTTGTTTCCAGCAGCGCCGCCCATTCTTCCAGCTTGTCGAAGAACAGGGCTAGCAGGATTTCTTCCCTCGTTTCGAAATAAAGGTACAGGGTGCCCTTGGCAACCCCGGCCTGCTTGCCCACCACCGTCATTGAAAACGCCTCAAACCCCACTTCGGACAGGTGTGCATCCGCCGCCTGCAGAATTGTTGCCCGGCGCTGCGCTTTTTCCGCGTCGGAACGCGCGCGCTGTCTGGCCGGGGCGGGTTGTGAGGATGGAGGGGTGATGATCAGGCTCCGCAATTCATGACTTGCGCACTATAAGTGACAGCAGGCCGTTTTCAAGTTTCACAGTTTCAGCGTATAGCCGTCATAAGCACATTCTTCCGGCACACTTTCGGTTTGTTCCAGCATGCTGGTATGCATATGGGTGAGCACCACCCGCTCGGCCTGTAAGCCTGCGATGTCGGGATAATTCAGATGCCACTTTACCGGCTTGTTATAGAAGTAGCTTTCGGCAATCAGCAGGTCCACCCCGGCGACCAGATCCTTGAGGCTGTCGGTGAGTTCCCCGTCACCTGTGTAAGCGATCTGTTTGCCGTCTACCTCCACCCGTAAAGCCAGCGGCTGGGTATCCCTGGTATGCCGGGCTTCGGTACTGGTGATGCTGAGGCCGGCTGCTTCGGTGCGGCTGCCGGCGGGTATTTCCACGTAGTCCAAGTCGAAGTCGGGCACCATCGATTGGCTGCCCGGAAACAGCACCTGCTGCAGCTTGTGCAAATGCTCACGTGTTCCCTGAGGGCCGATGATGGTAAGTGGCGTGGTGCGCTTGGCGCCGAGCATGGCATCAAGCAGCAGAAACGGGATGCCTCCGCAGTGGTCGCCGTGCAAATGGCTGAGCACAATCGCGTTGATGGAATTAGGGTTGATGTTCTCACGGCGTAAACCGATCAGCGACGAGGCGCCAAAATCGAAACAGAAGCGGGTATCCCGCGCCTCAACCAGGATACAGGTCTGCAGGCGGCCGCCGCTGCCGAATGCATCACCCGAACCGATAAACGTAATATCCACTCATCCCTCAACGTTCTTGTGGAAACTGCGCCATTGTAACGCAGTTGCATGTGGATGCCGGGCGGATTCGGGGGAGGGCGGTCAGCGGCGCTGATGCGCCGCCGATCCAGGCTGAGGTTTGCGGTTATGAACCGATGACGCCGCCGTCTTTTCTGGTAATGACCAGGGTTGCATCCCGGGGAATGGTCACGCCGTTAAAACTGTCCGGAAAGTTTGTATCATCGGGGCTGCCGTTGCCGGGGTGCTGCACGTTGACAAATGCAGTGCAGCGGTCCGGGGTGTAAGCGAAGCCGGTGATTTCGTCACTGGGCACACCTACCAGCAGGCGCTGGGGCGCGGGCGTGTCCAGGGTGGTGTCGAATACAACCAGTTGATCCTGCAGGCCGTCGGGCTGGCCGCCGTCGGTGCCGATGAACAGGCGTCCCCACGGGTCGGCGTGGGCTGCGTCCGGGTCGGTAAACACACCCGCGGTGTCCCGGGTGGTGGAGGCCAGCACGTAGATTTCCCACGTAAAAGTGGCACCGTCACCGCGCCCGGCGTCTTTGCTGCGGATAATGTGGCCGTCGTTGTTTTCTTCTTCCGGGTTGGCGGCGTTAACCTCACCCTGGCCGTCCGCTTTGCGGTTGTTGTTGGTCAACGTCCAGAAAACACTGGACGTCAGGCCGATAGTGGTCCATTCCGGGCGGTCCATCTTGGTGGCACCGGCAATGTCCGCGGCCAGGCGGACATTGATCAGCAGGTCCGCCTGGGTTTCGAATCGCGCCGCAAGTTCTTCGTTGACCGCGATGTCCAGCGGCAGCCAGTCACCGGTGCCGTCGTCGTTGAAGCGCGCGACGTACAGGGTGCCTTCGTCCAGCGGACTTTCGCCGGCGGCAATGGCGCTGCGCCAGGGACGGGCGGAAACAAACTTGTACGCGTAGTCACCGCGCTGGTCGTCACCCATGTATACCGCCACGCGGCCGGTGATGGTTTCCAGCATGGCAATGGCTTCGTGTTTAAAGCGGCCCAGCGCGGTGCGTTTAACCGGCTTCCTGGTGCCGTCGAAAGGGTCGATCTCAACACACCAGCCAAAGCGGTTGGATTCGTTCACGTAGTCCGGGTTAGAAAGGTCGAAGCGCTTGTCGAAAAGTTCCCAGCCGTAGCCAAAGCCGTCATAGTCGAAACCGTAGCGCTGCTGCTCTTCCGTGCGGTTGTCGTTAAACGTTTCTCCTTCGGTGGCGCCAAAGTAGCCGTTGAAGTTTTCTTCGCAGGTGATGTACGTGCCCCACAAGGAGGTGAACGCGCCGCAATTGTTAACGGTACCCAGCGGCACGTTGCCGGCCGGGTTCTGCAACAGCGGTGAATCCGCTGCAGGGCCGGAGAATTCCATGGGTGTATTCACGGTGATGCGGCGGCTGTTGGGGCTGCTCACCACCTGCCAGCCTTCGTAGTAGTCCCGTTCCAGGGCAACCACGGATACGCCATGCACGGCCTGGGACAAGCGCACATCCTGCAGGTTTTCCGGCGCTTCTTTGCCCAGCACGTGGGGGTTGGTACCAAATTCGTGGTTAATGCAGAGCATTCCCTTGGTATTGCTGGGGCGGTAACGGCGGCCCCAACGCTGTCTGTCGCGGCTGTCCTCGGGAAAGAAGAACATACCGTCGTGACCGATACCGATCTGGCGGCTGGCCTGTTGGGGAGTAGGGCGGCTATCCGGGTCGCCCAGATAGGGTTCGGTGGCGCCCGGTTCAATGGGTGTACCCCAGGGAATGATGATCTGGTACTCGTAGTCTTCCGAGATGGTCGGCAGGGTCTGGTCGAAGGTAGCGTCCGCAATGGAGACCGGGGTAAAGCCTACCAGCGGACCGCTGCTGGCAGAGTAGCCGCGCTTGTAACCGCCCGCGTGGATGAAAGGCGCCGGCGCCAGGAATGAAGCAGCAGCCCCCGCAAGCGAACCGCGCATGATGTTACGGCGCGACAGCCGCGTGCTGACAACGTCGGCGAATGTGCGGTTGTCAGTTGGGTTGGTTGAAACGTTCTCTTTGTCATCGTGGATGGCACCATTGTTGATGCCGGGATTCTCCTTCGCCATGCACGTACTCCTCTACGCCTGTTTTTGTGTGGGAGTACTCAGGTTAGAGGGTGTGGGTGAATGAATTATTACAATAGGGCGGTTTTTTGCTGCAGGGCGGCTAATTAAAAGGGTTAGTTACATTCCCGGATGAAGGGTTATGAAGCTATTCACCGCTTTGTAACGGGAATGTCATATCGAAAGGCGCCTAACAATTACAATCAACTGCGTTGCGCAGGCGGATGCCGCTGGCTGAAAGCTGCTGCGCTAAGGTCTTACAGCAGGCGCAGCCTGATCGCTGAAATGAAAGAGGCGGGGTGTCAAGCCCCCGGCTCAGCCAGCCGTCTGCGTCAGTCCTTCCACAGTTCCGATGAACCTTTCATCCAGCGGTTCTGCATCAGCAGGCTGGCGATGTCTTTACCTGTGTCCGGGTCCTGCAGCGTTGCTTCGCGCCACATCACTTCGGTCTTGGGGGTTTCGCCTATTGCCAGTACGCGGCCGGTTACAACGTAATCCTTGTCGACAAACAGGGGGCCGTCGTTAACCCGCACCTCTATGGCGCCGTACAGGCCAACCACTTTTGGCGGCAGTTTGCCGGCAAGGTGGCTGGTGGCGTCAAGCAGACGGAACATCATCACCGGCGTGCAGACCGGGCCGCCCCATGGGGAATCACCCCAGTACCAGGGTGAGTCTTCCGTAATCACTTCGCGCCGGCCCGCCTGTTCCTCCATGCTCACCCGCCGGGTCTCGGTGAACGGTTCATCGACCTGGACCTCGGCCAGGATTCGGTTCTCGCCGCCCGTGCGCCGTTCGGCAAATTTCTGCGCCAGCGTTGAAGTTGCGGGCTCTACGGCACCCACCGAGGCAGTGCCTTCCAACACTTTGTTGCCGTTTTCGTGTTCCATCCAGACGGCCACCTGCTCAGCGTCATCACCTCTGGGTTTTTCCACCCAGATGCGCACGGGCTCCGAATCGGTGGTGGCCCAGGTGTAGTAGAGTGAGAGTGAGCCTTGTTCAAACCAGCGCTGGCCGAATATTTCCAGCATGATGGGGGCAAATTGCTCGTGGTGGATGATGCCGGCCACGGTACCGCCGCGGAAACCCAGCGGTTTCGCCACATCGTCGTTGTGGATGGAGTTATCGAGTTTCTGATGCTGGTTGCGCGGCGCCCGGAACTCGCTGACCAGCCAGCCGTCTTTGTCTTCCTGCAGTACACTCATCTGCTTTCCCCCCTCTGTGGCCGAGGCCGTTGAAATCTATAGTGGAGGATTGTAGCACTGTGCCGGTACGTGACTATCACCTGTCTGACGGGCGGCGGCTTTTCTATCCATGTCATCTGCGCGCGCTTTGATTTCCCTTTCGCGATGGAAATCTCCGCGCAACCAGTCGAGTTGCGGCCTGAACATCACTTTGAGCGGGTTGTAAGAATAGAATCCGGTTGATACACCGTAATCGACCCTTTCGCTCTCAGGTACGTACGTTCCAAAGATGTGATCCCAGACGACCAACATGCCGCCGTAGTTTTTGTCGATGCAGTAGTCATTTGTACCATGATGCACGCGATGCTTTGATGGTGTGTTGAATCCTGTGTTTTCCAACCAACCCAGCTTCGGGATGGTTTCGGTATGCAGGAAAAACTGGTAAACCAGCGAGAAAGCAAGGCCGGCCAGGATGTATTCCGGCTTGAAGCCCAGAAGAATCATGGGCAGGTAGACAAAGGGTGAAACCAACCGGCCAAAAGTATGTAACCGAAACGCGATGGACAGATTCAGGGATTGCGCCGAGTGATGGGTATGGTGAATGGACCATAGAAACGGAATCTCATGGCTTAGCCGGTGATACCAGTAGTAGGCGCCCTCAACGAGCAGTATCGTGATCAGGAAAGGTACCAGACCATCACCTATCTGGAACAGGGCGTAGACTTCCGCAAACTTCAACAGCGCATAGAGATACAGCATGGTGAACGGAGTGGCAAAAACATTGATCAGGTAGATCGCCAGGCTCGCACCGCTGTCGCCCCAGTCGTAGGCGCGTTCATGCCTCATGAACTTGAGAGCCACCAGTTCAATCACCACAAAAAGTGCAATGAACAACAAACCGTTGAACTTCAAAGACGCCCAGTAACCTTGGGTGTCAGCCTGCTCGAGTACGTTGGCTGATATGCGAAGGCCGTCTTGCTGAAAGATGAAGAAGCCCGCGGCTGTTACCGCACAGAGGAAGTAAAATGCAGCCAGTCCGCCGCCTGTAGATTTCAAAAATGTGTTCACTGTGGTTCCCGAAGTTGATCTGCTGTCAGTTCCGCGTGCGGAGCTTGTTTCGTTCCAGAGTGACGGTATTACCATCGACCTCGCGGGAGCCGCGACGTTATATGCGGCTGTTCCCATGGTTGCTGGAACGGCTACGCACCGACTCAAAGGTGCCGCTGCCCTGGCCGTCACGGGTCGAACTGGCTGTGGTACTGCCCTTGGCGGCATGTCCCTCGCTGGTTGAGGCTGTACGCGTGTTCTGGTAGTCGCGGCCGCCTTCGTTGTTGCGCTGCCAGACAGATTGACTATCGGACTGCGCCGTACGCGTTTCACCATTGGCATCGGTCACGGAGGCATTACCGCTGCGAGAGAAGGATCCGGATCCATCTTCGTTGCGTGCAAATTCGCTTTGCTGTTCGCGGGAGTAGCTGCGGCCGTCGCTGCTTTCGAGATCCCACTGGCGATCCACGGTCAGGTTGCCTTCGTCATCACGCGCTACGTCAACGGTTTTGGATCTGGTCACGCTCTGGGTGGTGTTCTTATCCACACTCACTGTGTCGTCAGCGTACGCAGAAGGCAGGGCGGCGAGCGCTAATGCGGAGCTGAGTAGAGTGATCTGGGGTAACTTCATCATTTATCCTTGGTTCGTTTAGGGTGATGCTCAGTTTAGGCAGCCCAATGTGTATAAGGTCGCGGCAAACGGAACGAAACGTAAAGAAGTGTCAGTTGGAGTGGCCGTGAGACCACAGGGGGGCGTCAGGAATTGCCAGGCAACTGGATATTGACGGTAAGACCGCCTGAAGATGTATTCTCTGCCCAGATGCGGCCCTGATGAAGTTTGACTCCGCGTTCCGCGATCGCCAGTCCTACCCCCGAACTGTCCCCGCTGGAACGCCTGTCATCAACTTGATAGAACGGCTCAAACAAGAGCCCTAAGGCATCGTCGGGTACGCCACTGCCTTTGTCTTGAACAGAGATCAGGACCTGTTGATCTGAATCGCTGATTTGGATGATAACGTTTGAGTCTGCCGCGGTGTGACGCACTGCGTTTCGCACAACGTTTTCGAATACGCTATGCAGGAGTGCATTATCAGCAGTCAACAGCAGCCGCTGCGGACCGCGAACAACAACCGACTTGTTCTGCGTTTCGCCTTCGATGCTGGCGTCCTCTGCGACAGTGGTCAAAAGATCGATCAGGTCGATATCGCGCTTGCGGATTTCAGTGTCTGCCTCCATTCTTGCATAGGTCAGGATCTGTTCGATCAGCTCGTTAAGCCGCTCGCTTTCCCGCTCCATGCGGTCAACCAGGCTCGTGTCCGCATCTTTTTGCCGCGCGATAGACAGTAAAGCTTGCATCCTGGCCAGCGGAGATCTGAGTTCGTGGGAAACATCCCGCATTAGACGCTGCTGATTGTGAAGCAATTGCTCGATGCGCTCTGTCATCGCATCAAAGTCTCGAGCCAGCTGTGCGATGTCGTCCGTGCGGCCGCCGACCGTATGCGCGACCCGCACGGTGAGATCACCATCAGCCACGCGTTGTCCGGCTTGTCGCAACCGTTTGACGGGCAGCACGATAAATCGGGCCAGGACGTAGGACACCACCGCACTGACCACAAGCGCCACTATCAACAGCAGAATGCGCGTCCCTGGGCGCACCAGGGCCCGCCCAAACGGATACACTGATTGATAACCCACAACCTGGTAACCGCGCAGACCTTCGCGGTGCGCCCACACGCGTGGGTCGTCAAACCGGACGGTCCCGGCAGCAGGGGCGGTGGAACGCTGGAAAAAACGCCTCACCGCGAAGGGCAGGCTCCTGCCGTAAACGTCGTTGCCGTTTGCATCTAAAACGTAGATCTGAAGCAGGTTGTCAAAATCCAGCACATGGTGCGCTTGGACGTAGGAAAACGCCCCTTCGGCATCCGCAGCCAGTGCGTCGCGCAGGTCGTTGGCCAGGATCTCGACCAGTTGCCTGTCGTAGGTTTCTTCTTCTTCAGTCTGTTGCGGCAGCAACGAGACAACAAACAGCGTCAGCCCGACCGTGGCTAAGAGAATGATCCAGACCGAGAGAAATATGCGCCTGAAAAAACGGCTCATGACTGCACTACGTAAAGGTAACCTCTACCGCGAACCGTCTTGATACGTTGCATGCCATTGGAAAGCGGGCCAAGCTTTTTACGTAGGTGGCCCACATGCGCATCCACGCTTCGATCGTAGGGCATGATGCGGCGACCGAGCGCATGGCGGGCAATAGCGTCTTTATCAACAACTTCACCGGCATGCTCCAGGAGTATCTCCAGCACCCCAAACTCTGCTCCGGTCACGTTGACGTACTCGCTATTGCAGAAGACCGACTGAGAGCCGGACTCAATTCGGATGTCTCCCACCGTGCGGTTCCCATCCGGCTGTGGTGTTTCCGGCTGAGTCCGGCGCATGATCGCGCGGATACGCGCAACGAGTTCACGCAGGTTGCACGGCTTCGGCACGTAGTCGTCCGCGCCAATCTCAAGCCCCAGGATTCGGTCCAGGTCGTCTCCCCGCGCGGTCAGCATGATGACGGGGGTGTTCTTCACCTGGCGGATAGCTCGAAGCACATCAAAGCCGTTCATGGTTGGCATGGTGACGTCGCAGACGATGACATCAAAATTGTCAGCAAGCGCCGCTGCCACGCCGTCACTGCCGTCGTGTTGGGAAGTAAATTCGAACCCGCCTTCAGTGTCTAGAAATTCGCCAAACAGCGAGGTTAACTCCTGGTCATCGTCGATCATTAATACACGTACAGGTTCAGGCATTGTTCGGTCCTTAAATCCGATGTCACGGACAACGGGGAAATTACTGACCTCCATTTCCTGCTCCATTATATGAACTCTTCCCATCTTTTCACTTGACGGGAACGCTGCCGTCGGGGTCCTCGGTACCCGCTACCTCGGATACAACGCGCCTGCGAAATTGAGCCAGGGCGTGAGTGATGTCGTCAGCAATCTCCGTTTCCAGCGCGGTTAGTTCGTGTTGTAGCCGCTCCACAAACTCTGACTCCGTCAAGTTATACATGGAGACTGTTCTCCTATTGGAATAGATGAGCAGTCTATTGAGATATACCCGGCACAGTTCACTGGACATGGAACAAATTGAAAAGAAGTGTAAAGACAAGGCTGACATTTCTTTTCGCTGCCTGCCGTTCGCTTACACTCAGCGCCCTAAGATACGCTCAATCCCACTATGCGAAATCGGATATGAAAAAACTCACTCAAGTCATCACCACAGGCCTCGTCATCATCACATCACACTTTGCCGCGGCACAGACACAGCTCACTGATGAGCAGCTCGCGCAGTTTGAGCAACGCTTTGCCGCCACTCAAGCACGCCTGAACCTGTCGGAAGAACAGAAGACGCAGATCCGGCCGATCCTCGAAGCCAGCGCTGAAGCCCGCCGGCATGTACTGGAAAAGCACGGTGTTGATTTCAGCAACCGGGGGACCGCAAACAGCGAGCGTTTGGGTTTCCGCAAAATGCGTGCGCTCCGCTCAGACATGCAGGAGGTACGTGAAGATACCCAAAAAGAGCTCGCGGGCATTTTGAACCAAGAGCAGCTTGCTGAGTGGCAGGTTATACAGGAAGAGCAAAGGGCTGAGTTCCGGAAGCGGATGCAGGCGCAACGAGGGTAGCACCTGACAGGATTGATCGCGGCACATCCAGTGCCGCGACCTTTACGGGCTTCGAACCACTGGTTCGAAGGTGCGAGCGCAAAATCACGTACTCGTGATTTTGGAAAGAAGCGAGCAAAGTGGCGTCGTTCTTAGCACGTCCCTGTGCACGATTCGAACCGGCAGGTCCGAACCAAGTCCATCAGGAGCGCGTAAACCAAAAGGCCCAGTCCTTTGGACT
>JANQOA010000214.1 GCA_028279305.1 Pseudomonadales bacterium | reverse complement strand
TGCCGGGTGCGCTGACGCTTTCGCGGCCATGGGCACCGCCGTGAGGTGTGGTGACGTCGGTGCGGGTCAGCTCACCAAAGTGGCCAACAACACGCTGTTTATATCCACCTTCGCCTTGCTGCAGGAATTGCGGGAAGTCATCGAAGGGTACGGCATGGACTTTAAACAGTTTATGGCAGTCTTGAACCAGTCCACCGGACGCAGCTGGGTTTCCGAAAATGTGGGGATCCCGCGGCAGCGTATGGCTTTGACTGCCATGCCGGCAAAGGACCTGGGCATCGGCAGAGATTTAGCGGATCAACTGGGGATTGATATTCCCTTGATCAAACAAGTTCTGGCACACGGCAAATAGCCGGTGATTGCCCGCCTTCGCTCTTCCCGTTAACCCCGGCACAGCTTAATCGCAGCACCAACTGCAGGAGAAAACATGACTCTAACCTTACCCGACGCTGACGAGAATAACGCCTGGCGCCTGAACACGCCGGGTTCTGATGGCTGGCTTCGTTCACCGCGGCCGGATGCTGCTGACAAGTTTTTCATGTGTTCAGCGGATGGGCACGTGCAGGAGCCAAATACTTTCCTGGCGGACCGGGTAGACGCGAAGTACAAAGAGCGGTTACCCGGCATCATCCAAACGCCGACCAAAAAAGGCAATGCAAGCGTAGAGCCGGAGTTGTACCAGAAAACAGAAGGATTCAGACCGGCCAAAATCAACTGGACAAAGCCGCTGGAAGGAACCGACAAGATCCGCAACAGTGGCGGCCGGGACCCGCAGGTGCGTATTGAAGAGCTGGCTTTGGACGGTTGTGATGCGGAAGTTATGTTCCCTAACAAGGGGCTCACCATGTGGGCGACGCCGGATGCGGAGTTCAGCCACGCCATGTGCCGTGCCTACAACGAATGGGTTTGGGAGGACTACGGCGCTTACAACGACCGGCTGGCGCCCATGGCGGCCATTGCGCCCGGTGCGATGGACCTGGCCATCGCGGAAATTCAACGGGTTGCCGGGCTCGGTTTTAAAGGTCTGTCGTTACCCTGCAAACCCGTTTTTGGTCCGCCGGATGTGGATGACCCGAACTACAACCTGAAAGAGTTTGAGCCGCTTTGGGATTGTATTGAAGAGGTTGGCTTGCCTGTTACCTTCCATGTATCAACCGGAAGAGATCCGCGCACTTCACGCAGCCAGGGCGGGGCGGTAATCAACTACGCCATCCACTCGCTGCTGCCGTCCGCGGAACCGATTGCAAACATCTGTGCATCAGGTGTGGCGGAACGCCATCCCAACCTGCGGTTCGGCACTATTGAGGCCGGCATCGGCTGGGTCGCCTTCCTGCTGGATGCCATGGATGAAGCTTACAAGAAGCACCATATGTGGGTGCGCCCTAAGTTGGAGCTGCTGCCCAGCGAGTACTTCAAGCGACAGGGTTTTGCCTCTTTTCAGGAAGATCTGCCAGGGCTGCTGGTTGCACGGGAGCTGGGGCTGGTGGATAACTTTTTATGGGCAAACGACTTCCCCCACCACGAAGGCTCGTGGCCGTACTCGGCACAAGCCATCGAACGCACCATGGGCCACCTGGATGACGGCGAGCGGGCCAGGATCCTGGGCTTGAATGCGGCACGCATCTTCAAATTTGATATTCCGGAACGTTTTTTGAATCACGATGACGCTCAAGCCGTCGCGCAGGAAGTGAGGAGCAGCAGACAATGACCAGAACAGTTTTGATTACCGGTTGTTCCACCGGCATGGGGCGACTGGCTGCGTTTACCTTTCAGAACAAAGGATGGAACGTGGCGGCTAGCATGCGCCGACCGCAAAATGAAAGAGAACTGGGGAAGCTGGATAATACTCTGGTCGTCGCGTTGGATGTGACCGATCAGTCCAGTATCAACGACGCAGTCAGCCAGACCGTACAAAAATTCGGCACCATTGATGTACTGGTCAACAATGCCGGTTACGGCGGACATGCAGCGCTTGAACAATCCAGTGATGAGTCCGTGCGGGCCATGTTTGATACCAATGTGTTTGGCGTGTTCAACATCACCCGCGCGGTGATGCCGATCCTGCGAAAACAAGGCCACGGGGCGGTGATTAACGTGACTTCCATGGCCGGCATGATCGGCATTCCGCTGGAGACGTCTTATTGCGCTTCCAAGTGGGCGGTTGAAGGCTTCACCGAGGCGCTGGCGTTGGAGTGCCGGGATTTGGGCATCAAAGTGCACTCGGTGCTGCCCGGCGCTTACGCCACGGCATTCAACGACAATGTGCAGGACAACCTGGAAGCGGGTGACGAACAAGTGATTGCACATGCGCAGAAGATCCGTGCTCACTTCGGCGCCATAGTGGCGAATCATCACGGCGGTGAGCAAACCGCGGACCCTCAGGAAGTTGTGGACATGATCTATCAGTGTGCAACCGGGGACATGCCGGTACACAACCCCTGCGGCAGTGACGCGGAGATGCTGGTGGGTTTGTCCCAGTCACCGGGGCGCCAGGTTTTTTACGACAACCTGACGGGCCTACTGCTGCCGGCGCAACAGGCGTAACGATGAATAAGTGGATGCTTGCAGCAGTGGCTGTGGCCGTGCTTGTGATTGCGGCGGGCCTGCTTACCCGCAAGTCGGTTCGCGCCGAGATTGTGATTGATGCCCCGCCTGAAGAGGTCTGGGCCGTCATCACAAACCCGGCTGCATACGGCGAGTGGAACCCCATCTTTGTCGCTTACGAGGGCACCTTTGCGGCGGATAACAAGGTTGCCTTGCAGATGAAGATGGGGGAGGGTGACGCCGTACGGGTGGAAGTGGAAGTGAAAGACTTTGTGCCCAACGAGTGGATGCACCAGGGTGGTGGATATCCGCTGATCCTCACGTACGATCACAACTGGTTCCTGGAGCCGGTCGCGCAAGGCACGCGGGTGACTCAGTATGAGTACTACACGGGGATCTATGTGTTGTTCTGGGACCCGGCACCCGCCCAGCTTGCTTACGAGCAGGGTAACAGGAATCTCAAGGCGCGGCTTGAGGGCGGCTGAATAGCAAGCACTAGCAGGCCGGCGCTACGCCGTTTTGGGATCGAAAGTGAGGCCCTGGTAGAAACCCTCAACGGTGTATCCCATCCGCTGATACACCGGACCGCCCTGCACCGACGCCTGCAGGACTGACCACGTACAACCCATCTCGGAGCCGAGATAGGCGACCTGATTGGTCACCTTGCTGGCCAGGTTCCTGCGCCCATATTCCGGTTTTGTGCCCACCCAGTAGACGCCCGCCAGGTCACCTTCGATTACTGCCATTGCACCTGTTGCCGGATCACCATCGACATATCCGACGATCATGATGACATCGGCTCGTTGGGCGCAGCCCATGGTCAACACCTTGGGTATCATGAACTCCGGCCAGCCATAGACACCATAGGCGCTCATCATCACGGAGTTGTAATCTGACAGCGTCTTTTCTGACTCGACCGCTCGCCAATCAAAGTCGTCACTGGGCGCGAAAGAGCGCAGGCCGGAATGAACCATCAAGGGTGCTGCAAGACGTTTCTCGCAGGACCGGAGTGATGGGAGGGCTTCGAGTACTGTTTCAACCGGCGCCCGGAAAACAAATCGGACGGTTCGGCCAACCTGCTTGAAGTGATCCAGGCACTTTCTTACTCTTTCTTCCTCGAGCCCGAATGGCTCCGTCAGGATAGCTACGTTCAACACGATGAAGTTCGTTCCGGAATCCGTGTATCGGAGATCCAGGTCAACACCGCCTCTCTTCATATTCTCCATTAAGATCCTGTAGGAGTGGAAGTAGTTGTCGTCTGCTCTGGCAAGTTGCTCAGGCGTCATCTCTTTGTTCATGTTCGTACCTGACTATCCTCCAAATATCTGACCACCATCTCCAGCGTCGCCTTCTTGATACCGTAGCTCTCATCGGGATGTAATCTCGCCCAGGTTGCTACCGCGGGTATGATCAGGTCCAACAGGCGGGCGCCGGCGGTGGGTGACGATATGGTTGTGCGGCTGGTCACCTTCGACAGCGTTGCCGCCAGCAGTTGCCTTTCGTAACGGTCATATTGGTCACATAGTTCACCGAAATCCGGGTCTTCATAGCGCATGGCTTCGAGCGTGCGTAACAGGTCCGGCGGCGCCTGGTTGATGGCCTGCCAGGTCCAGTCGATCAACCGCGAGGCCATGCCGCGCAAGTCTATCTCTCCGCCGGCAAACTTCTGCTCGATGTCAGCCATCATGGCCACCTGCTCCGCGCGGTTTTGCTCCAGCCGGCGGTGCACAAGTTCAGTGAAAATCTGATGCTTGTCTTTGAAATACCGGTACAGGCCGCCAACGCTGATCTGCGCGCGCGCCGCGATATCCGGAGTCTGCACGGAATGGTACCCGCGCTCCGCGTACAAAGTGCCGGCGGCCTGCAGGATCTTTTCGTAGGTACTGCGGGCACGGGCCTGGCGGAACTCTCGAGGGGTGGGCGGAGATGGTATGGTCACGGACATCTTTTGCTGCGGGTGAATGCCGGCAGCATAGCGCCGCGTGCTTAAAAGCGAAAGTGCATTCACTTTCTATTGACGGAATATAGAAAGCGAAATAACCTTCACTTTCTATGGCCGGGCATGGAGCTATGCGCGGATTGCTGACGATTGTTGGGTGTGTTGTGCTGGCGGCCTGCGGTGCGGCTGTGGAACCGTTCGAACGTCCTGCAGGCGGCGCCACGGAATGGGCCTTTTACGGCGGCGGGCCGGGCGGCGGCCAGTATTCAACCGCGAATGAGATCACGCAGCGGAATGTCAGCCGCCTTGAGCTGGCCTGGGTGCACCGTTCAGGTGACTTTCACGGTCCCGCCGGCAAACCGCGCTCACAACAGGCCAGCACCGGCTCGGGTACGTCGTTCCAGACAACCCCCATCTTTGCTGAGGGCACCCTTTACTACTCCACCCCCTATAACCGTGTGTTTGCCCTTGACCCTGAATCCGGTGCAGCGCTCTGGTCGTACGATCCCGAAGTGCGTGTTGACAAGACGCTCTACACGCCGCCCAGCCGCGGTGTATCCAGTTGGGTTGGCCTGGGTGATACCGGGGTCTGTGCGCATCGGATCTTTCTGGGCACCATGGATGGGCGCCTGATTGCCCTGGACGGCGGCACAGGCCGCCCGTGTGTGGATTTTGGTGACCGCGGCACGGTGGACCTGACCCATGGCATCAGCCCACCCGGGATGACAGGTGACTACGCAATCACCAGCCCTGCCGCGATTCTGGATGATCTGGTTATTGTAGGTTCCCGCGTTGTGGACGGCATGGATAGTGAGACGCCGTCCGGGGTGGTCAGGGCGTTCGACGCCCGCACGGGAGAGTTTGTCTGGGGTTGGAACGCCGTGGCGCCGGGCGACACGGTTTACGACAGCCGCGGCCGCTTCCGCGGTGGAACGGCGAACGTATGGTCGATTATCTCCGTTGATACGGAGCGCAAGCTGGTGATCGTGCCCACCGGTAACCCTTTTCCTGATTTTTTCGGCGGCAACCGCAAAGGTTTTGATCACTATTCCAGTTCGGTTGTTGCGCTGGATGGGCGTACCGGCGAAGTGGTCTGGTCCTTTCAGACGGTGCATCATGATGTCTGGGATTTTGATGTCCCCGCGCAGCCCGCCTTGATTGATCTGCGCATTGACGGTGCGACGGTGCCGGCTGTCGTGCAGGTGACCAAAATGGGCCTGACCTTTGTTCTGCACCGGGAGACCGGCGAACCGCTTTTTGAAGTGACGGAAAAACCGGTCCCGCAACGGGGTGCGGTGCCGGAAGAGCGTTTGAGCCCGACCCAACCGTTCCCGGCCAGACCGCCGCCGCTCACCCAACTGGGGATTTCATCCGCGGATGCCTGGGGGCTCACTTTCTGGGATCGGCGGGCCTGCCGCCTGGCTATCGAGCAAAGCCTGAGCGGCCCGATCTATACGCCGATGTCTACCACCGGTACGGTCATGTACCCTTCGGTGATCGGCGGTAACAACTGGGGGTCAATGGCCATCGACCGCGCAACCAACACCATGATTGCGGTTACGAATCACGTGCCGGTGCTGGGCCGCTTGATCCCGCGCAGGGACTGTCAGCCCGATCAGGTGATCTACCCGCAATTTGATACGCCTTATTGTTTTGCGGCGGAGCCTTTGATGTCACCCCTGGGTATCCCATGCACGCCGCCGCCGTGGGGTACAATTTCGTCTGTAGATCTGCAGCGTGGTGAGTTGAACTGGACCGTCCCCATGGGAACCCTCGGCAGATGGCCGCTCTCGTTGGTCAAAGGCGGCATCTCGCTGGGCGGCCCGCTGGTGACTTCCACCGGTTTGATTTTTGTGGGCGCGGCCATGGACGCCAAATTCCGGGCGCTGGACTTAACGACAGGGGATGAACTCTGGAGCTGGCAACTGCCGACCACCGCCAATGCCGTGCCCATGACCTACCGCTCACAAGCCAACGGACGGCAGTTTGTGGTTGTGGCGGCGGGCGGCCATTTTGCCGGTTTCGGTGAGCATGGTGATCACCTCATGGCATTTGCGTTGCCTGCAATAGAAGAGTAAATCTGTGCGCATGAACTGGTTCGTAAAAACGTTGATCGCCCTCGGCATCCTGGCGGGCGTGGGGGCCCTGGGTGTTTACTGGTTTCTCTATACCTATGATGAACGCGAGCCTTCCCGCGTAGCTTATGTTGAGCACTGCGCCGGGTGTCACGGCCCGCAGTTGGAAGGCACCCCCGACGGGCCCGCGCTTGCCCATGTTGAATTGAAATTTGGTGATTCAACGCCATCGCTGATGCAGAGTATATCGGCAAGGCACGACGGATTTGCCGACGGGCTGACTACGTCGATGACCAAAGCCCTGGCCCTTTACATCATCGAACAACGCCAGGGGCTGCCCAGCATTGCGGCTTCACACGCGCGGCACCTGCCCGAGGGCATTGTCAGCTCTCAGCACCATGACTTTGTTGTTGAACTGGTGACTGAGTTATCCAGCGGGCCCTACGCCATTGAACCGCTGCCGGACGGGCGCCTGCTTGTTTCGGAAAAAGTGCGCGGGCTGTCGGTGGTGGACACCCGGGGCGTACAGGGTGGGCTGGTTGAAGGCACGCCGAGAGTCTGGAGCGAGATCGTTCACGTGCGCGGCAGTTACGTGGGTTTAGGCCAGATGCTGGATGTGGAGCTGCACCCGGACTATGCAGGAAACGGCTGGATCTACTTCTCCCATGCGGACCGGTGCCAGCTTGATTGCGGCACCCCCTGGCCGAGGTCCATGGTGCGGGTGGTTCGGGGCCGGCTGGAAAACAATGAATGGCTGGACCACGAAGTGATCTGGTCGGTACACAAAGACAACTACACCGTGGTGCCGGACGGGGTTGCCGGCGGGCGGCTGGCTTTTGACGGCAGCGGCGACCTTTATGTGACCGTTGGGGGTAAGAGTTCGTATGACAATCTGCATGTCATGGATACACCCTACGGCAAAATTCACAGGGTGCACGGTGACGGCCGGGTGCCCGCGGACAACCCGTTCCGGAAACCCGAAGCGGACAAACCTGCGGCGTCCACCCGCAACACAGTCTGGTCGTACGGCCACCGCACCACCCAGGGATTGTCCACGGATCCAAGGACCGGATTAATCTGGAGTACCGAGATGGGCCCCCGCGGCGGGGATGAAGTCAATAAAATTACTGCGGGCGGCAACTATGGCTGGCCGCTGTATACCCACGGCCTGGACTATGATGGTGAGCCGGTCTCCATCGGTCGGGATCTGGGCCTCGACTTTCCATTGTCCGAAACCATTCAGCCGGTTGTTGATTTCACCCCCGCGCCGTCGTTGTCGAACTTTACCTTTCACCAGGGTGACCGCTTTAGCGCCTGGAACAACGACTTGCTGGTGGGAAGTTTGCGGGCGCAGACGCTGTTCCGCATCCGCATTGAAGGTGATCAGGTGGTGGAGCAGGAAAGACTGTTAACCGATCTTGGGCGCATCCGCGATGTTGAGATGGGTTATGACGGCCTGGTCTATGTATTGCTTGAGCACGGCAAAGGCGGCTCGATCGTCAGGCTGGTACCCGCTCACTCCCCGGCGCCGCCGACTACCCGGCCCCGCTCTATCCCCGGCCGCTCAATCCCGGGCAAAGTACCTGACCAGCCTGCGGTGTCTTCTGCGGAAGATGTAGCGGTACGTTATAAGCAATAAGCCGCCAAGCAACCCCAACCGCGGTTCAAAGCCGCAGTTGTCCGTAACCTCTACACCGCCTTCCACCGGCGTCAGTGTCCTTTTGTGCGCCCAGACCCGCATCAACCCGTTGCTGGAACGTTCATCAAAAAGATTCGGCGGGTCAATTGCGCGCAGCGCGAACCGGTGAATGTCGATGGGCAGAAAACCCAGCAGCAACACCTTGGAATTGAAGTGATTGTGCCCGTCCGCGGGTATGTCACTCACGCGCGGGTATTGGCTGGGTACGGAGAGCTGCACAAGCGGGCCGAGTTCATAGTTCACCCCTTCCCAGGAGCTGATGCGCTCCCACACCTGGGTTGCGGACACGCCTGGGAGGATTGATGAGAACGTGTATTCGTAATCCAGAACTTCTTTCAAACGTCACCCCTCTAGTCGTGAGGCGGATAGTCATGAGGCGGATGCGCGCGAAGTGAATTACCGCTTGGTCTCAATGACATAGGCATGCCACTCCAGCAGCAGGTTGTTTCTCATCTTCCAGAATTCTCCGGCCACGGCATCAAAAACGTCGCCGTTGCGTAACTTGCGGGTGTGTTGCCACTCGACGGCGATGGTGTCGCCTGTTGCAGCCCGCAGCGTTTTCTTGAGTTCGAACTCGACCACGTCGCCAAACTGCTGTTCGTAAAACGCGCGCAGCTCGGTCATGCCATTGGCGACGTTCTGCCCATTCCAATAGACAGTGGCCTCGGGGTCAAAGCAGGCCAACATTTTTTCTATATCGAGGGACGCGTGGGCGTCCTCGGCCAGCTGCACGATCTCTTCTGGTGTCATGGTGCTTGTCCTCACCGCCTTGAATTGCACTTGCCCGAGTGTACGTGAGTGGGCTGCCGGCACAACCGGCGTCTTCGTGCTTGTCTGCCACCGCCCCCATTGCTAACCTCAACGTCCGGCGAAAAGGCAGTTGGGTTTCCCGAACGCCGAAAGGAACTCATTCGGGCGCTGGATCACGGCTCATTGAACCGCAGGGAGAGCATCATGAAGCACCCCAGTCTACGGCTTGGCCTTATTCTTATCTGCGTTGCCTGTCTTACAGGCTGCGCGCCATCTGAACCCGAACCGCCGCCTGACCAGTTGGCGGACTTGTTTGCGCAGGCGGCGGATGCCTACCGGTTGGGAGATTACGCCGCGGCCTTTGAGCCCTCGGGACGGGCCATGCAAAGGGCGCGTCATGAATTGGGCGCGGATTCAACGGCCGCGGATATTGCAGAACGCAGGCTGGCGCATATTCTCCTCAGCCTCGGTTATCCGGACACCGCGGAAAAACTGGCGCGTAAGCATCTGCAGGCGGATCGCGGTGGCTTGGGCGCGGATCATCCGGGCACTGTCCTGTCCATGAACAACCTCGCTGTGGCGCGCATGCTGCAGGGCCACACGGCAGAATCCAGGCGTTTGCTGGAGGAGGCGCTGGCGTCCGCGGGGACTTTATACGACCAGCGCATGGTGTTGCTGAATAACCTCGCGTTTGCCGCCATGGTGGAGGCGGACTACGGCTCAGCCAGCCGCTTCCGCAACCTTGCCATTCAGGCGGCGCGGGCGCACGCCGAGGCAGGTGGAGAGAATGATCCCAGCGCCAAATGGGTCAGCTATGCGGGTCCGGGTTCCGGGGCTTCTTCAGGCGGGCCCGCGGTTGACTGCAGCATGTTTGTCGGCGGCACCGGGCCGTTTAATCCGGATCCTGAAACCGGCGGCCCTCTCGCCCAGTGTGCGGCTTTTGGCGGCGACCCCATCTGGGGCAGTGATGGAGAGTGGTGGGAGCATCACCCCGGCGGGCCGGGCGGGGGCGGCAGCGGCGGTGGCTCCGGCGGCGGCGGTGGTTCCGGCGGCGGTCCTCCGCCGATATCCGGAGAAGACAAAGACAAACTTCCCGAGGGCATGGAAGAGGATTTTAACGGCTGTGCTGCGGGGCCGGGTGCGGACCGTAGCCGGTGCTGTGAAGCGGTGCGGGTAGACTGCGTGCCTGAATGCCAGCGCATTGTCGACAGCCGGGTTGGGGTCTGCGAGGAAGGCCAGCCGCCGGGTTGGGGGTGTACCGTCAACCCGTTTGCGTGTGACGTCTGTGCCAAGGCAGAAGCGCGGTGCCGGAGCGGGCTGCCGCTATAGCGGAGTTGCCCGGCTGCGGATGAAGCTCATAGTCGGCGCCAACGGCAAAATCGGCAGCCGCGTGGCTGCCGCCCTGGCAGGCCAGGGGCAGCCTGTGCGGGTGTTTGTGCGTGACGTGCAGGCTGCCCGTGAAACGTTCGGTTCAACCGTGCAGGTGTTGCAGGGTGATCTGAATGAGCCGCACAGCGTCCGCGCCGCCATGGAAGGGGTTGAACAGATGTTGCTGTGCACGCCCACGTCGCCGGATCAAACCCGTCAGCAGAACGGGGTGATTGATGCTGCCAAAGATGCCGGCACACCTTATGTGGTTAAGGTATCGGGCCTTGCCACCTTTGCCGGCTCCTTTGTTGACAGCGGCCGCTGGCATGCAGAAACAGAAGCGTACCTGCAACAATCCGGGCTGGCGTTCACCTGCCTGCACCCGTACTTTTTTATGCAGAATTTTGCCCCGCAACTGGATGCAATCCGGCAGTCGGGAAAATTGCGCAGCGGGGTGGCTGAGGCCGCCATTGCCATGGTGGATGCAGGTGATATTGCCGAGGTGATAGTTAAGTTGATGCTGAACCCTGACCTGGCGCCGCGGCAGACCTTGCCGCTGACCGCGGCGCAAGCGCTGACGTATGCGCAGACCGCGGAGTTGATGGGTCAGGCTTTTGACCGGGCGGTTGTTTTCCAGCCCCAGAGTCCGGCAGAGTTTGAACGTCAGCTGCGGCGCGCGGGTCAGCCGCACTGGCACATCCGGTTACTGTTGCAGTTCAACCAGGCCTTCAATCAAGGTTATGCCGCTGAACCGCACCGTGCGGCGGCTGACATTCTCGGCAGGGTGCCGCGGTCTCTTGTCGATTACCTGCATGCCGCTGTAAGCGCTGACTGACATACACGGACATTTTCGGCATCGGCAAATACGGCAGCATAATTCTGCAGCAGTTAGTCAGCAGCAGCTAGCCGCCCGGTATCTGCGCCAGTGCGGCTTTCAGGCCGCTCCGCCGGATCGTTGTAAGCGCTGTGGCAACAGCGAGCGCAAACGGCTCGAATACCGGTTGCAGTTCTTCCAGCACCCGTGTTTCCCGGTTGATTGCATGGATCAGGCTCAGGGGCTCCTCATGGCTGGCGGCCAGGCGCTGCAACAACTCGGCCAGCGGGTCCGGCGCCGGGTCGCGCAGATGTTCCAGCCAGGCGGCAAACACCAGTGACAGGTGGCTGATGGGCAGCCTGTTGTCCAGGCGCTCGCGGACCACGGGTACCAGACGCTGGGGCAGCTTCTGCGAACCGTCAGTACCCACCTGCCGGGTCTTGTATTCAACCGCGGGGTTGGCGAAACGGTCGAAGATACGGTCTGCATAAACCCGCAGATCCGCAGCCGCCGGCGGCGTTACCGTGGGCAGGATCTCCCGGTTGACGAGACCGGTGAGAAACAGTTTCAGGTCAGCATCCTGCATCACGTCAGCCACGTACTGGTAGCCCGACAGGATGCCCAGGTAAGCGCACGCTGAGTGCGGGCCGTTTAACAGGCGCAGTTTTGCTGTTTCATGGGGCACCACATCAGCGACCAGCTCCGCGCCCGCCGTTTCCCAGGGCGGACGCGGGCCGGCGAACCGGTCCTCGATCACCCACTGTTTGAACGGCTCACAGCTCACCATGCCTTCGTCAACGTAACCGGCAGCGGTGCTGAATGCTTGCCGGTCCCGGGCGGTGGCGGCGGGAACAATGCGGTCAACCATGGTGTTGGGGAAAGCCGTGCTGGCGTCCAGCCAGGCCGTCAGGTCCGGGTGCGCCAGGTCCGCGAACTGGGATACAACCTGTTGCAGTACGCGGCCGTTGCACGACAGGTTGTCGCAACTGACCAGGGTGAGAGGCGCGCCCCCGGCGCGCCGGCGCGCGTCGAGTCCGGCGCACAGCACGCCCGGCAGGCTCAGCTTGCGGCGGCCGGCCTGCAGGTCGGCTTGCACCTCGGGGTGCTGCAGGTCGAGTGCGCCGTTGTGACAACAGTAACCTTTCTCGGTCACGGTCAAGGTCACAACATGGATGCCGGGGTCGGCAAATGTGTGCATCAGCCTGTCAAACGCGGAGTTGTCGGCCACGGTAATGACGTCCCGAATGGCGCCGATCACCCGCCGCTGAACCTGCGCGGGTGATAACGTGTTAACAGTGTACAGGCCGTCCTGGGGCAGCAGTTGTGCCGCCGCGGTGGGGCTCCTGAGGCTTGCGCCGATGATGCCCCAGTTACCGCCGCCGGCGTTCAGCACGTCGTCTGTGAACACCGCCTGGTGGCCGCGGTGGAAGCCGCCTACCCCGAAGTGCAGGATGCCGGCTGCAACCTGGTGGCGGTCATAAGCGGGCAGGTCAATGTTGCGCAGGGTGGCAAGCAATGCCTTGGACAGGCGCGGCGGCGTCATTCCAGGCGGTAAGCGTTGCGTGCCAGGTCACACGCCAGATCCCGGGCCAGCAGATAAGCTTCTTCTTCCCGCAACCGGTGTTCAACTACCAGGCGGGCGAGAAAACCCGCGTCGATGCGCCGCGCCATGTCGTGCCGGGCCGGAATCGACAGAAACGCCCGGGTGTCGTCGTTAAAACCCACGGTGTTGTAGAAGCCGGCGGTCTCGGTGGTCTGTTCGCGGAAGCGGCGCATGCCTTCGGGGCTGTCGTGGAACCACCAGGCCGGGCCCAGTTTCAGGCAGGGGTAGTGTCCGGCCAGCGGCGCCAGTTCGCGGCTGTAAGCGGTTTCATCCAGGGTAAATACAATGATGCTCAGCCCCGGCTCATTGCCGTAGATATTCAGCAATGGCTGCAGGGCATCCACATAACTGGTACGGGTAGGGATGTCCGCACCCTTGTCACGGCCGTAGCGCTGGAACAGCGGCTGGTTGTGATTACGCAGCGAACCCGGATGGATCTGCATCACCAGGCCGTCTTCCAGGCTCATGGCGGCCATCTGCGTCAGCATGTGCGCGCGGAACAGCTCAGCATCCGCGGAGCTGGGCTGTTGCCGCACCCGGTTGTACAGCGCCTGCGCGTCCTGTTCATTCAGTACCGCGGTTTGGGCTGTGGGGTGGCCGTGGTCTGTGGCGGTGGCGCCGTGGTTAATGAAGGTGCGGCGCGAAGCGCGCAGCGCCTGCAGGTAGCCCGGGTAGGTTTGCGTGTCTGCGCCGGTGGCTTCAGCCAGCGCCCGCAGGTTGCCGGCGAACCCCTCAAACTCCGGGTCGACCACCGGGTCCGGGCGGAAAGTAGTAATCACCCGCCCCGGCCAGTCACTTTGCGCAATTGCCGCGTGGTGGTGCAGTGAATCCAGGGGGGATTCGGTGGTGGCCAGCACTTCGATGTTAAATTCGGTGAACAGTGCCCGCGGCAGGAATTCGGGGGTCTGCAGTTTGGCCTGGATCACCTGGTAGTACCGGTCCGCGTTGTCTTTGTTCAGGGGCTCATCCAGGCTGAACACCTCGCCGAATACATGGTCCAGCCACATGCGGCTGGGGGTGCCCCTGAACAGATGATAGTTTGCCGCAAACAGACGCCAGACGTCTTCCGCGGCCACCGTGCTTGTGTTGCCGTTCTTGTCAGGTATACCCAGCGCTGCAAGGCTGATCCCCTGGCTGTACAACATGCGGAAGACATAATGGTCGGGTTGGATCAACAGCGCAGTGGGGTTATCAAACGGCTGGTTGTCAGCAAACCAGCTTGGGTCGGTATGGCCGTGGGGGCTGATAATCGGCAGCTCCCGCACACTGTTGTACAGCTCGCGGGCCAGCCCGCGCAGGCCGGGTTCAGCAGGTAACAGGCGGTCCGGGTGGTTGAGCGGTTGGCGGCCGGTCATGGCTCAGAGTTGCCGCCCGCGCAGGGCCGGAGCGGTGCCCGCACCGGTTGCGCCCGCCGGACATATATTCTGCAGACACACGGTGTCATCGGGTCCAAAACAGCACCAGGGTCTCGTCCATTGTGTCTCCTCAGTACAGGTCTGATGCTAAACTGGTTCATGGCGCGGATCAGCTTGAGTGGTTACCGGGCGTTAGCACTATACAGTAGAGAAACTGCAGGCATAAATTCCTGACATAACCCAGATGTAACTATGGTCAACCCCAAGGCACCTCCGGCAGACTTTGAAATTTCCGCGCAGCTTGTGGCTGCGCTGCTGGCGGATCAGTTTCCGCAATACGCAGACCTCGAAGTGCGGCTGCTGGATGAAGGCTGGGACAACGTAACCTTCCGCCTGGGCGGCAAATACGTGGTGCGGCTGCCGCGCCGGCGGGAAGCCGTGCAACTGCTGGTAAACGAACAAACCTGGCTGCCGCGGATGCGGCTGTCCCAGGGCATAGGCTACTCCAAACCCCTGCACGTCGGCCGTGCCGCTTTGGGCTATCCCTGTCCGTGGAGCATCCTGCCATGGTTTGAGGGGCGGCCGTGCGGCGCCCACAGTCTGCCGGCGAACCAGGCTGTGCGCCTGGCCGCCTGCCTGCATGCCATTCATCAGCCGGCGGCAGCGGATGCACCGGCAAACGAAGTCCGCGGCGTGCCGCTGTCGAGTCGGGCGGCGGCGGTGGAAGAGCGGCTGCAGCGGTTACGGCCCCTGTTGCGGCAACAGGCAGACGGGCTGGAAGGCCGCCTTGAGGAATGGTGGCAGACCGCGCTGGCTGCGCCGGTCAGTAGCCAAGCCCGCTGGATCCACGGAGACCTGCACCCGCT
The DNA here is from genome assembly GCA_028279305.1 of Pseudomonadales bacterium. Taxonomy (GTDB): domain Bacteria; phylum Pseudomonadota; class Gammaproteobacteria; order Pseudomonadales; family Azotimanducaceae; genus UBA4421. The sequence goes on along the minus strand of JANQOA010000214.1, from coordinate 323 downwards.
TAACATCCTGCACATCAATGGTGAGATCAGTGCCTTGATTGATTGGGGTGACATCAGCGGCGGTGACGTGGCCACCGACCTGGCCTGTTTCTGGATGCTGTTTGATGCGGCTGAGGTGCGGCTGGATGCGTTGCGGCGCTACGGCGCGGACGCGGACCTGATCAGCCGCAGCCGCGGCTGGGCGATACTGTTCGGCGCCGTGTTGGCCGAGTCCGGCCTGGACGGAGATGCCAGGCATGCAGAGGTTGGTTTTGCTGCCTTGCGCCGGGTGGCGGCGGAAGCCGCGGCTTAAGACCGGCGCCGCAACCGGGTTCAGCGCCTGT
>JANQOA010000206.1 GCA_028279305.1 Pseudomonadales bacterium | reverse complement strand
CCCGGCGTCGGCGCCGCCGGCAGCGCCATGCGCAGCCTGCGTGAGCGGGGCCTGGACGAAGCCCTGCATGAGGTCATCAACAGCGGCCACCCGGTGCTGGGTATCTGCCTGGGTTTGCAGATTTCACTGGATTATTCCGAGGAAAACGACACTCACACCCTGGGGCTGATCAGCGGCCGGGTGCAGCGCTTTCGTTTCGACCGCCGGGATTTGAAAATCCCCCACATGGGATGGAACGAAGTGAAGGTGGTGCAGCCGCATCCGGTGCTGGCCGGCGTAGAACCGGGTGACGAATTCTATTTTGTGCACGGCTATTTTCCGCAGCCCGAGGATGCGCAACAGGTTTACGCACAAACAGAGTACGAGTCCCTGTTTGCCTGTGCCATCGGCAAGGACAATTATTTTGCAACCCAGTTTCACCCGGAAAAAAGCGGGCGGGTGGGCCTGACCCTGATCAAGAATTTTGCCGGTTGGGACGGACAATGTTGAGTAAGCGTGTAGTTGCCTGCCTGGACGTGCGGGACGGCAAGCTGGCCAAAAGTGTTAAGTTTGTGGATACCAGGGATATTGGCGACCCGGTGGAAAAGGCCAAAGAGTATTACGTGGACGGGCTGGATGAACTCGTGTTCTACGATATCACCGCCTCCAGCGACAAGCGCAACATCATGCTCGACGTTGTTGAGGATGTTGCCAACCAGGTGTTCATACCGCTGTCCGTGGGCGGCGGCATTCGCAGCGTGTCTGATGCCACGGACCTGCGCCTGGCGGGGGCGGAAAAAATCAACGTTAACTCAGCAGCGGTGCAGCGCCCTGAGTTGATCAGCGAATGCGCCACCGCCATCGGCAACCAGAATGTGGTGCTGTCAATGGATGTGTTGAGTGTCCCGGCCAGCGCGGAGATTCCGTCGGGTTATGAAATTGTTATTAACGGCGGCCGTAAGGCCATGGGCATAGATGCGCTGGAGTGGGCCCGGCGGGGTGAAGATCTGGGGGCCGGGGAACTGGTGGTGAACTCCATTGACGCGGACGGCACCAAGGCGGGTTATGAAATCAAGCTGACCGCAATGATTGCGGACGCGGTGCGCATCCCGGTGATTGCCTCCGGCGGCGCCGGTTTGCCGGAACACCTTTACGATGTGTTGACGGACGGCAAAGCGGACGCGGCGCTGGTGGCTTCCATGGTGCACTACGGTGAATACAAAGTCAGTGAGCTGAAAAACAATCTGCATGAGCGGGGTCTGAAAATCCGCATGTCCTGGTAGGGAATCCAATTGCAAGCAATCCAAGTTGAAGATCAGATACTGGTGTGGGGTGAAGCGCCGGACCCGGAGTGTGGTCCCGGGCAGGTAAAAATTCAGGTGGCGGCCACCGCGGTAAATCGTGCGGATCTCGTACAGGCGGCGGGGGGTTATCCGCCGCCGCCGGGGGCCAGCCCTATCCTCGGCCTGGAGTGCGCCGGGGAGGTCACCGAAACCGGTGAGGGTGTACAGCGGGTGAAACCCGGTGATCAGGTCTGTGCGCTGCTGGCCGGCGGCGGTTATGCGGAACAGGTGGTGGTGCCGGCGGGGCAGGTGCTGCCGCTGCCGTCCGGGTTATCGTTAGCGGATGCCGCTGCCGTGCCCGAGGTATTTGCCACCGCTTATCTGAACCTGTATATGGAAGCGGCCATTGCGCCGGGTGAACGGGCGGTACTGCATGCCGGCGCCAGCGGCGTGGGCACAGCAGCCATTCAACTGCTCAAACAGAGCCACAACCCCAGTTTTGTCACCGCCGGCTCCGCAGACAAGATCGCCCGCTGTGTTGCCCTGGGCGCACAGGGCGGGCATAGCCGGCACAGCGGCCCGTTTCTGCAAGCTGCCCGGGAGTGGGCGGGTGAGCCCGGTGCGGATGTCATCCTCGATCCGGTGGGTGCCGGTTATCTGCAAGATAACCTGACTTTATTGGCTGTGGGCGGCCGTCTGGTACTGATCGGCCTGATGGGCGGAATGCAGGCTGAACTTAATCTGGCGGCGTTAATGATGAAACGGCTGCGGATTGTGGGTTCGACCCTGCGCGCGCGTCCCATTGCGGAAAAAGCGCAAGTAATGGACGCATTATATGAAAAAGTGTGGCCCGCGCTGGCCAGCGGTGCCATTAAGGTGGTGGTGGAAGAGACATTTCCGCTGCCGCAGGCGCAACAGGCGCACGAACTGGTGGCTGGGAACAATACCGTAGGCAAGGTGGTTTTGACCCTGTAAGCGCCTGCAAGCGGGCTGTCGACTGGCCCGAAACGGCCGTTCGGCCGGTGTTAGCGCCGTTTGTCCCGGGAAATACACCACTGGTATGAATCGCGTGGCCCTTGGCGCGAGGCCCCATTACTCTGCTGGACATCTATAAAGGGAAAATTTGTCCATGCTATCTCTGCAACAAGCAAACGCCGTCAAAGGCTTTACGCTGATCGAACTGCTGATTGCTGTGACCATTTTTGCGATTGTCACGGCAATTGCGGTACCCGCTTACACGACATTTACGGAGCGGGGCTTTCGCACCGAGCTGATGGCTGATCTGTTGAATTGTGCTCAAGCCATTGAGCGTTTTAACGCAACAAACTTCACGTATGTAGGGGTGACTACCGATGGTGCCGCGGACGGTGCCCTGGCGGTGGCCATCTGTAATCCGATGAGCGGCCAGCAGGGCCGTTACAACATCGGGGTTCAAACCACGGTGGATACCTACCTGCTGACCGCCAATCCGCAGGGTGTTATGGCCGGCGACGGCCCCATCACCCTGGATGAAGCGGGCAACCGTACCTGGGACGAAGGTGATGATGGCGTTGACCCCCACGATCAGGATTGGGAAGAAGGTTAGGCGGGCGCATGATCAAGTCTGTGGCTGAACTATCGCTGGACAAGGCTTCGATGTATGGGGTCCGCCCGCGCGGGTTTACTCTGGTTGAGTTGCTGATCGCCTTAACCATCCTGTCCATCATGATGCTGTTTGCGATCCCCGCCTTCAACGAGTTTACCCAGCAGCGGCGCATGACCACCAACGTCAATTCGATGATTGCGGCGATAAATTATGCCCGCAGCGAAGCCACCCGCCGCGGCGGCCTGGTCACCGTGCAGGCCAACGATGCCACCGATAACGCGGACGAGTGGGGCCCCGGCTTCTGCGTCACCGCTAACGATCCGGGTGATTGCAACACCCCGCTGCAGGTCTTTACCTTAAACGGTAACCCGACCATTGATGCCACCAACACCCTGGACGGGGTTGATGGATTTTCTTACAACGGCCGCGGGCTCAAGCAGGACGGTTTCACCGGCACCCTGCGGGTGTGCGGCGCGGACGCTGACGACGACCCCGGCCGGGTTGTCAACATAAACGCCATCGGCCGCGCCACGGTCAGAAATCTCATTTGTTTTCCGTAAGAGAAATTCGATGTTGAACTTCATGCAGAAACAATCCCCACGGCACAAACCCGGTGCCGCCAGGCTGAGGACCCAGGGCGGCTTCTCCATGGTTGAGTTGCTGGTAGCGGTACTGGTGATGGGTGTCGGCGTGCTTGGCGTCACCGGCCTGCAACTGGTCAGTCTGCAGAACAACCGGGATGCCCTGCTGCGCAGTGAAGCCCTGCAGTTGGGTTACAACATTCTGGACAACATCCGGGTCAATCCGGGTGCCGGGGTGGCGGGTGCAGCTTACGCCGGGGTGGATTTTACCGACGATCCGGTGGCCCCCACCGACTGTTTTGCCAACAACTGCAGCGCCGCGCAGATGACCGCTTTTGATATCGCCGTGTGGCAGTGTTCGCTGGGTACGTTTAATGAGGACGTGGTCTGCCAGAACCTGCGCCAGAACGTCATTCTGCCGGCGGCCACGGCGGTTGGCGGTGCCGCCGCGCAACCCGGCTTGCCGGACGGTGAAGGCAGCATTGCCATCGACGGTGCCGGGGTCATTACCGTCACCGTGCGCTGGACCGGATTTAACGGTGTGCAGCAGACCGTCACTGTAGAGAGTCAGGGGTAGGATGAAAGTTATGCAGAACCGTCGCGTGCAGTCACACCCAAAGGGTTTTTCCATTCTCGAACTGATGATTGCGCTGGCTCTCGGCCTGGTGGTCATCGCCGGCATCATCCAGCTGTTCTCCGGCAACTCCCGCACCTACGAGCTGGTAAACGCCCAGTCCCGGCTGCAGGAAAATGCCCGTTACGCGTTTGAATTTATATCCTCCGCCGCCCGCATGTCCGGCTACCTGGGCTGTGCGCCGGAAGACGAAAACCTGGTGAAAGGCCTGGTCGGCAACTGGAACGCAATCCCGGAATACAACATCAGTGAGCCGCTGGGCGGATTTGAATCCAACGGCGACGGCAGCTACGGTCCCAACGACCTGTTAACCCTGCCGCGCACCGAAGGCAGCACCAACCTGAACGTGCACATCAATGGCAACGGTATTGACCGCAACGAGCTGGATACCGGTTCCGACATTCTGATTTTCCGCACCATCCAGCAGCCGCTGGCGCGTCTGGCGGTGACCCTGCAGCCCGACGGCGACCCTGTGGTGCGCACCCCGGGCGGAGTGCCGGCGTTTGCGGCGAACGACGTGGTGGTGATTGCCGACTGTGAGCAGGCGGCGTTAATCCGGGTCACCGGCGTTACCCCCGGCGTTGATCAGGTTACCCTGGCGCATGCCACCGGCGCCGGTGTATTCGACAACGGCGCCAATATCACCACTCAGGCCGGGGATGTGGTGGCGGCAACGTTATCCATTCTGGGCCGTTCTTACGGCGAAGCCGCTACCGTCGGCCGGGCGGAAACCACCATCTTTTTTGTTGCCCAGAGCGCCGACCTGAACAACCGTGATCAGGCGGTCAACTCCCTGTGGCGTAAACAGGGCTCCGCGGCGCCGGTGGAACTGATTCAGGGTGTGAACAACATGCAGGTCCACTACGGGGTGGATTTGTCCACGGACGGCGTTGTCAACGTCAACCAGTATCAGACCATCGATGCGGTGACGGACGTTAACGACATTGTCAGCGTGCGGGTGCGCCTGGACATCGTCAGTCCCGATGTGCTGGCGGAATCCGGCCAGCAGTTGGCGCGTACGTTCACCAAAACCATCAGCGTGCGTAATGCGGGGGTTTAGCGCCATGCACAAGAGTTTACCCATGCGCCGCGGTCAGCAGGCCGGGGTGGCGCTGTTCATCAGCCTGGTGCTGCTGCTGATTCTCACCATCATCGGCGTGTCCGCGGTGCAGACCACCAGCCTGGAAGTGCGCATGACGCGCAACGAGCACGATAACCTGCTGGCCTTCCAGGCGGCGGAATCAGCGCTGCGCGACGCGGAAGTACAGTTGGAGGCGATCCCCACGGTGGCCGCGTTTAACGATACCAACGGTTTGTATCAGATCCCCGACCTGGGTCTGGATGATGTCTGGGAAAACGCCGCGGTGTGGACCGGCGGCAACAGTGTGCAGGCCCCCAACGCGATTGACGGTACCTCCGCCCAGGCCCGCTACATTATCGAATACCTGGGTGCGGTGGTGCGTGAAGAAAATGCCCATCAGCAGGGAGACCCCTATGCTGAAGGCGGCATCGACCGTATTGAAATGTTCCGTATCACTGCCCGCGGTGTGGGTGGTACTGCAAATTCCACGGTGTTTCTGCAGACCACTTACGGCCGCATCATGATTTAAATGAGTGCTTTTGGAGATAAGACTATGGCCAATGCAGTAGTAAAAGCCATGAGAATTTTATCAGTCAGTTTCGGCCTGGTTTTACTGAGTGTCAGCAGCGTTTCTTACGCCCTGCCGCCGGTGCTGGTGCCGGACGTGATTGTCGGTGACGAAGACACCGTAGTAACCGGCAATGTGCTGGCCAACGACACCGCCACCTTCAACATGGTGGTGACCTCGTTCGGCGCTGGCATCCCCGGCGGCACTTTCGACATCACCGGCGGTGGCGATTTGAGCTATGCGTCCGCGCCTTTGGAGCATTTCAGCGGTCACATCACTTTTACTTATGATGTTACGGAAGAAGACCCGCTGTGTATTCCGCCCACCTTGCCGCCGTACCCGCCGGCTTGTTTTGCGTCTTCCACCGGCCTGGTGGTGGTGCTGCCGGTAGCGGATCTGCCCATCGTCACGGTAGGCACGCCCGCAGGTACGGAAGATGACCCCAGTATCGACCTGCAACTGGATCTGGTGGAAGTCGATACCGACGGTTCCCAGACCCTGGAGATTTTTATCAGCGGCGTACCCGGCGGCAGCGCGCTGACTGAAGGCACGGAAGTCAGCCCGGGTGTCTGGCAGTTGTCCGCCAGCCAGGTGAATACGGTGGCTTATGTGCCGGCGGAAGACGAAAACGGCGTCATCAACCTGTCCCTGGACGTGACCGTACACGATGACTCCATCGATGAAACTTCAGCACCGGTGCGGGTCACCGAAAACGCCCCCACGGTTGCCGTTAACGTGACTGTATTGGAAGAGAACGACGCCCCGGAAGTGGTTGGCAGTTTAAGCCCGGTGGCGGTTTTTGAAGATGCGGATCCCATCGATGTGGACCTTGCCGGTCTGTTTGACGATGATGATCTGCCGTCGGATACCATTACCCTGAGTGCCGTGTTCGACAGCGGCACCGACATTTTCGAAAACGTATCGGTATCCGGGGAAACATTGACCCTGGATTTTGGTGAGAACCTCACCGGCACCGCTACCGTGCTGATTACCGCCACCGATCTGCTTGGCGAGACCGCGGATTATCCGTTGTCGGTGACTGCGGTTTCGGTGAACGACGATCCCACCGTGATCGGCTCGCTGAACAACCTGAACGTCAGTGAAGACGCCACTATCCCCAGTATGGACCTGACCACCGTATTTGAGGATGTTGACATCCTGACCGCCGGCGATGTGCTCAGCTATGACGTCACCTCGGACAATCCAGGACTGTTTGCATCCGCCGGAGCCAACGGCGACGACCTGGAAATTGTCCTGGCGGCCAACGAGTTCGGCACCGCGCAGATTGCGGTTATTGCCCGCGACCTGGCCGGCGCGTTGTCCAGCCCGGTGGTGTTTACCGTCACCGTCAGCCCGGTGAACGACGATCCGCTGGCCCAACCGGACGTGATCTCCATGGTTGCCGAAGACAGCGGCGTGGTTGTGGTAGACGTGCTCGCCAATGACAACCCGGGAGATGAACCTACAACAGTCATTTCAGTCAGTGAAACCGTCGTCGGCCAGCACTATACCCTGAACGAAGTCGGTGACCCGGAAGTAGCGGTTGACGGCACCGTGGCCATTAACGGCAATTTTGTTGAGTTTACCCCCACCGAGAACTTCTGGGGTACGGTGACCTTTGATTACACCATTGAAGATACCGACGGGCAGCAGTCCACCAGCAGTGTTGAGATTACGGTTTCACCGGTCAACGACCAGCCGACCGCCCAGAACCTGAACTACACCACCGGCCAGGACGCGGACCTGATTGTGGACGTGGCCAACGGCCTGCTGACCGGCGGTTACGACATCGACCCGTCCCGGGTGGACGAATTCGGCAACGTGCTGCTGCCGCAGAACCTGTCCGTGGTGATTGCCAGCTTCCCGGATGCCGCGGAAGGGGCCATTGTTTCCAGCACCAGCGACGGTGCCTTTACCTTCCGCCCGGCCAACGGTTTTGCGGACAATACCGCTACCTTTACCTATCAGATCTTCGACAACCAGTTGTTGAGTGAAGAAGGCATTGTGCGGGTGTTTGTTGAACCCAACCCGGATGTGCCCGATCCGCCGAACCCGGGTGAGGTATCCGTGTTGTGGAACCTGTCGAATACGCCGCTGGAGCAGGCCTCTTCGGTAGAGCCCAACGTGCTGGTCAACATGGACGACTCCGGCAGCATGGACTGGAACATCACCATGGACCCGGACGGTACCTTTGTGATCAACAACAACGGCCTGGCCACCAGCAATATATCAGCCAGCACCTACGTGTACCTGTGGGCTCTGACCAACAACACCTATGCCAACAACAGCGGCTGCTGCGGCCGCATCCTGCCGTCGGAAGAATCTCTGCCGGCCGGCAATGATTACGAAGTATGGAAAGCGCGCAGCGCGACCTTTAACCGCATCTACTACGATCCGACGGTACGTTACCGCCCCTGGTCGGGTCTGGACAGCAGCAATAACAACTTTGCCAATGCCAGTGCCACGGCCATCCGGCTGGATCCGCGTAACACCTCGCTGCTGCTGAACATCACGCAGAACATGAGCTATACGGCCACCGCGGTGCCGAACTGGGCGACCAACGGCGGCACGGCGGACATCAACGTCACCAATTACTATATTCCGCGCTATTACACCTCAACGGGTACCCTGGTGGAAATCCGCAATAACGGTTCCACCTATGCCGGCGGCCCCGAGCGGGATGACTGTGTCGACACCACCGCCTGTACTTACGCCGAAGAGATCCAGAACTTCGCCAACTGGTTCCAGTACTACCGCTCCCGCGAACATGTGGCTAAAGCCGCCATCGGCTCGGTGGTTGCGGATCTGCAGGACATCCGGGTGGGTTATGAAACCATCAACCGCCGGGTGGACGAAGCCATTGCGCCGATGAACGAAAATTTCTTCGAAGGTGAAAAGAAAGAATTACTGGACGCCATTTACAGCGTGAACTCTTCCAGCGGAACGCCGCTGCGCCGTGCGCTGGATGATGCCGGCCGCATTCTGTCCTGTACCTATACCGGCCGCGACTGTCCGGCACTGCCGGCGCCCGAAGGCATCTGTCAGCAGAACTTCACGCTGCTGTTTTCCGACGGCTTCTGGAACGGCGGCGACCCCACGGTCACCGGCAACCACGATGCCGCCGGTGCCGGCGTATTTGACGGCGGCCGCTACGCCGACGGCCACAGCAATACATTGGCGGACGTGGCCATGTATTACTATGAAAATGATATTCAAACCGGCCTGACTAACGCTGTGCCCCTGTCCCAGGCGGACATTAACGGCGTGCCGGCTGACACCTTTGACGACGACGATCTGCTGCACCAGCACATGAAGACTTACACCATTGCGTTTGGCGTGGTGGGTTCCATCGACGTTGCCACCGCTGAGGCCACCGACCCGATCGGTACCATTTCCTGGCCGAATCCGACCAGCTCGGAAAACGCCAAGGTGGATGACATGCTGCACGCGGCGATGAACGGCCGCGGCCGCTTCCTCAACGCCGGCGACCCGCAGGAATTGCAGACCGCCATTGAAACCGCCTTCCTGGAATTCACCCAGGCGGCGTCTTCCAGCTCGGCGGCCACCTTCAACTCCACCTCGTTGCAGGACGGCACGCTGCTGTACCGCGGTTTCTACGACCTGCGCAACCGTACCGGAGAACTGACCGCCACCGAAGTCTCCACCGACGGGGTGGTGGCGAGCACGCCTACCTGGGCGGCGGCCGGTCTGCTGGATTCGATGAACCCCACCAACCGGGTGGTGGTGAGCTGGGATCCGGCGGCCAACAACGGCATCGCCTTTGATCATTCCAGCCTGACCAGCAATCAGCAGGCCACGCTGTCGTCTAATCAGGTGAACTATCTGCGCGGCGACCGCAGCAACGAAGATCCTTCGGGCAGCCTGCGCGCGCGCCCTGCCACCAGCGGCTTGTTAGGCGACATCGTCAACTCAAGCCCGGTATTTGTCGGCCAGCCGCGTGCCATTAACCGCGATCAGGAGCCGTATCCGACCTCGGATCTGTACTCTTCGTTTGCGGATGCCAACTATACCCGCAGCCCCATGGTTTACGTGGGTGCCAACGACGGCATGCTGCATGCCTTCGATGCGATCACCGGGCAGGAAACGTTTGCCTACGTTCCGAACTCGATTATCGATAACAGCCTGGCAGCCAATAACAAGCTGGATTCGTTTACCTCAACGTTCTACCTGCACAACTACTACGTGGATCTGTCGCCGCGTTTGAACGACACCTATACCGCGATTACCCCCGGCGGCAGCCGCGCCTGGCGCACTACCCTGGTGGGCGGCCTGGGTGCCGGCGGTAAAGGTTACTTTGCCCTGGATGTGACCGATCCGGCCACGTCTTACAGCAGCACCCCCAACGCCACCAATGTTGCGCTGTGGGAGTTTACCGATGAAGACGATACCTATCCGCTGACCTCCACCGGCGCGCCCCTGGGCGGCGCGGTAGGGGCGCTGACGGATCCCAACGGTGATCCCGTCAAGGATCTCGGTTTTGCGCTGTCGCTGCCCATCGTCACGATGAGTAACGCGGAGACCGGTGGCGAACAGGATTGGGTGGCCATATTCGGCAACGGTCCCAACTCCACCGCCGGGGTCTCCACGCTGTTTGTGCTGTTCCTCGACAAAGGTCTGGACGGCTGGGCCAGCGGCGATTTCAGGAAAATCCCCACGGACTTCGGTGTGCCGCTGCCGGGTGAACAGTTTGCCGGTTATCCCAACGGCCTGGGTTCACCGACCGCGGTGGACGCTGACCTGGACGGTACCGTCGACTATGTCTACGCGGGTGACCGCCTCGGCAATCTGTTCCGCTTCGACCTGACCTCGTCCAACCCGGCGAACTGGTCAGCGCTGCGGCTGTTTACCGCTACCTATGACTATGGCGGCGGTGACGTACGCCTGCAGCCCATTCTGTCGCGGCCGCTGGTGGTGAAACACCCGCAGCAGCCCGGCTTCCTGATTACCTTCGGTACCGGCAGCTTCATTACTGAAGACGATGGCGGTGATGATGAAATTCAGTCCATCTACACCATCTGGGACAACCTGACGCCAACCAACCCGGTTACCGCGCTGGCTGATACCAAGGCCAACCGCCTGGTGCAGCAGGTGATGACCAACGAGGTGGAAGATCAGGTCTCGCCGCCGCGTACCCGCCGCGTGCTCACCAATCATCCGGTGAACTATGCCGCGGGTACCACGGGTACCTGGGGTTGGTATGTGGATCTGGATCCGGTGCGCGCCACTCAGACCATCAGCGGTGCGGTTAACCCGGATGTAACCGGTAACGCGCCGCCGGCGGTACAGTTCCCCGGTGAGCGGGCGATCCGCCGCTTCATCTTCCGTGACGGCGTCATTGTCACCACCACGGTGCTGCCGGCTTCTGACGATATCAGTTGTTTCGGCGCCCAGCCCGGTGCCATTCTGGTCTTAAACCACCTCACCGGCGGTGATGCCATCGACCCGGTCATCGACTTCAGCCGCGACGGCACCATCGACCATCAGGATCTGGTGGGCGGCACCGAATCAGGGGCCTCCGGCGGACTGTTGTTCGGCTGGGGCCAGTTGGGCGGTAACGAAGGGCCGGACGGACAATTGGTGGACCTGTCGCTGCTTGGCGGCTCGGGCGACACCGACTTCCTGTTTGTCTCGGGTGGTAACGACACCACTTCGTACCGCATCCGCGGTTCGGAAGACGACAAGACCGGACGCCTGTCCTGGATGGAATTGGAACAATAGGAGATAGCGATGTTGTTGATGTCCCTTAGAGACTTCTTTGCCAGGATACCTGTACTGGCGGTGGCTGCAGCTCTGCTGCTGGCCACTGCCGGCGCTGCCCACAGTCAGCAGGCGCTGCCGGTGGCTGAAGGGCAGGGGGTGATCCAGGCGCTGGATTTCGAGAAGTACACAGTGCTGGTCAGCGGCAGCCAATTTGACGTCAGCCAGACGGTACATGTGGAAATTGCCGGCAGTTACGGTGCTTTTACCATGCTGAAAACCGGCATGAAGGTGCGCTTTAACTTCCTCCTGCATCCGGGCGGGCGGCGCGAAATCACCCGCATGTACGAAGACAACTTTATCGAAGAGTCCTGACCGCGGACGCCGGACCCTGAGGCTGTATCTGCGCTGTGCGCGGCGATACGGCCGCACCGGCGGACTACAGTTTGTCCAGCTTGTCCAGCTGCTCCGCCAGGGCGCTCAGCTGGGCTTGCAGGTCCGCTGCTTTTTCCCGCTGTTTCGCCACCACGTCCGCCGGCGCTTTGCTGACGAAGTTTTCGTTGGACAACTTTTTGGTTATGCGCTCCAGCTCCTGCTGCAGCTTGCTGATTTCCTTGTTCAGGCGCAGCCGTTCCGCCGCCACGTCGATCAGACCGGCCAGCGGGACCATCACTTTGAGATCCCCGACCAGCGCCAGCGCGTGGGGCGGCGTATCTTCATCCGCCTGCAGCCACTGCAGTTGTTCAATATTGGCCAGCCGCTTGAGCATGCCTTCGGTGGCCGCGGCACGCTGGCGGTCGCTGTTGCCGCCGCCCTGCAGCAGCAGATTCACCGGTTGGCGCGGTTTGATGTCCGCTTCGCCGCGGATGTTGCGCACGGCGCTGATGACCGCCTTTAACCAGTCGATTTCAGCTTCAGCTTCCGGGTTGGCCGGGTAATCATCCGCCAGCGGATAAGCCTGCACCATAATGCTGTCGCTGTGCCGCGCCAACCTCGGGGAGACTTGTTGCCACAAGGTTTCGGTTATGAACGGCATCACCGGGTGAGCCGCCCGCAGCAGGGCTTCCAGCACTTCGAGCAGGGTTTTGCGGATGCCGTTTTTTACCGCGGCGGGAATCGTTTTGTCCCACAACAGCGGTTTGGTCAGTTCCACGTACCAGTCGCAGTATTCGTGCCAGGCAAACTCGTAGAGTTTTGCCGCAAAAATATCAAAGCGGTAGGTATTCAGCGCAAACTCCGCTTCTTCGATCAACGTGTGGCATTTGCTTAAGATCCACTCGTCGACCCTGGACAATTCAGCGGCTGCCTGCAGGTCCAGCTCTTCGGTGTTCATCAGCACAAACTTGGTGGCGTTCCACAGCTTGTTACAGAAGTTGCGGTTGCCGTCCACCCGGTTCAGGTCAAACCGCACGTCGCGCCCTGTGGTAGCCAGGGCGCAGAAGGTGAAACGCACCGCATCGGTGCCGTAGGACGGGATGCCGTCCGGAAACTCTTTGCGGGTGGCTTTTTCGATCCGCGAGGCCAACTGCGGCTGGGTGAGGTTGCTGGTGCGTTTGGCCAGCAGCTCATCCACGCTGATGCCGTCGATAAAGTCCAGCGGATCCAGGCCGTTGCCCTTGGTTTTGGACATCTTGTTACCGTCCGCGTCGCGTACCAGCCCGTGGATATAAACGGTGTGGAAGGGGATGCGGCCGGTGAAATGCAGGGTCATCATAATCATACGGGCGACCCAGAAGAAAATGATGTCATGTGCCGTAATGAGGGTATCACTGGGCAGAAAAGCTTCCAGCTCGGGTGTTTCTTCCGGCCAACCCAGGGTTGCAAACGGCCACAGGGCGGAAGAAAACCAGGTTTCCAGCACGTCGGGGTCGCGCCGTAGCGCCACCTCATCATCCAGCTTGTATTTGGCGCGCACGGCTTCTTCGCTGGCGCCGACATAGGTGTTGCCGGCCTCGTCATAATAGGCGGGGATCTGGTGCCCCCACCATTGCTGGCGGCTGATGCACCAGTCCTGGATATCGCGCATCCAGGCGAAATAGGTGTTTTCGTACTGTTTCGGCACAAACTGAATATCGCCGTTTTCCACCGCGGCAATAGCCGGCTCAGCCAGCGGCTTGATCTTCACAAACCACTGGTCGGTTAACAGGGGTTCGATAATGGCGCCGGAGCGGTCGCCGCGCGGCACTTTCAGGGCGTGGGGTTCAACGGCCGCGAGCAGCCCCGCAGCCTGCAGGTCGTCGACCACCGCCTGGCGCGCATCTTCCCGGCTCAGGCCCCGGTAAGCTTGCGGCGCGTTGTCGTTGATGGCCGCGGCGGGGGTAAAAATATTGATCATGGGCAGGTTGTGCCGGGCGCCTACTTCGTGGTCGTTGAAGTCGTGGGCGGGGGTGATTTTCACGCAGCCGGTGCCGAACTCCATGTCCACATAGTCGTCTGCGATCACCGGGATCGTCCGGCCGGTTAACGGCAACTCTACCTGGGCGCCAATCAGGGACTGGTACCGCGGATCGTCGGGATGCACGGCCACTGCCGTGTCGCCCAGCATGGTTTCCGGGCGGGTGGTCGCCACGGTCAGGTGATCCAGGCCGTCAGCGGTGCGCTGGCCGTCCTGCAGGGGATAGCGGAAGTGCCACATATGGCCCTGCTCGTCGGTGTTTTCCACCTCCAGGTCCGAAATTGCGGTGCCCAGCTGGGGATCCCAGTTCACCAGACGCTGGCCGCGGTAGATCAGGCCCTCGTCGTAGAGGCGTTCAAATACTTCCAGCACCGCCCGGGCGTAACCTTCATCCATGGTGAAGCGGTCCCTGGACCAATCCAGGCTGGAACCCATGCGGCGGATCTGCTGCTCAATGGTGCCGCCGGATTCCTGCCGCCAGGTCCAGACTCTGTTGATGAACTCCTCCCGCCCCAACTCCTGGCGGGTCTGGCCGGCTTCGTTCAACTGCCGCTCCACCAGCATCTGGGTGGCAATGCCGGCGTGGTCGGTGCCCATCTGCCACAAGGTGCGGCTGCCTTTCATACGCTGGTAGCGGATCAGCGTATCCATCAGCGTCTGGTTCAGCGCGTGGCCCATATGCAGGGTGCCGGTGACATTGGGTGGCGGGATCAGGATGCAATAGTTGGCGCCGTTGCCGCTGGGTGCAAAGTAGTCCGCGTTTTCCCACTGCCGGTAAAGGTTCCGCTCGATCGCGTGTGGATCAAAACTGCTGTCCATGGGCTTTAGAGTTATTCCTTGTCTGGGTTGGTATCGGGGCTGGACTGCTGCGTACGGTCGGCGCCGAGTTTATGCTGCAGGTGCTGCAGCAGCTCAGTGGACAGTTCGCGCACAATCAGTTTGCGCAGGGCGCCGATGTTAGCCTGCAGTACTTCCTCCAGCCACTGGCGCACGCTGGTATCGATGCGGATCTTCAGCGCCGCATTCAATTCGTCGGTATCTTTCGGCAGCCAGGTGGTGCTGTGGTCCTCAATAGTGCTGCGGGCATTCTGCAGCACTGCCTCCACGGAGTCTTTCCAGGTGTCGTCCAGCAGCGACTTGATGGTGTCGTCGGACAAGCCTTCGTCGACGCTGACGGCAGTGTCGATGGGGTCGTCCAGCAGGGGTATATCCTCCGCCGGCGGTATCTCCGGCGGCTGCGCCCCGGCGTCCGGCCGTGCATCTTTGTCCGCGCCTGCCGCAGCCGCTGCCGGCGGGCTTGTGCCCGCGGCATCGTCTTCATCCACCAGCAGGTCTTTGATGGACTCCAGGTCTTCTATGATTTCTTCCGGCTCGCTGTCAGCAGACTGCCGTCCGCCGCCGGTCAACTTTTTGTCACCCACGTCAGCTCTGTTCCCAGTCGTTCAACTCATGGTGGTGTAATGGATAGCCGCGGTCCCGGTAATGCTTGTAGCGTTGCCGGCCGCTGTCTTTGCCTTCACCCACCACAACTTCCGCCACCCGGTCGAAACGGCCGAAAAAAGTGGGCACCTGGTCGCTGAGATTAATCAGCAGGCCTTCACTGAAGTAAGGCTCCGCGCAGCCGATGTGAACCGGCACCTGGGCCAGCGGCTGGCTTTCGTCAGGCAGCACTACATGGGGCAGAAACCTGTGTTTCGGATAGTCCCACATCAGTTCGTCCAGGGCCGCCGCCGCGTCGCCGTCGTCCAGATGCACGTGCACCGGCTGCCCGGCCTGAAAGCCTTTCAGGCCTAACCGGCAGGCAAAGCGCAGGCTCGCATCCCGGGTCATGTCGGGCAGTATATAGAAGTCGATGCGGGTCATCAGGTTTACAGGCCGGCTTGCCCGCACAGGTAGCTGAACAGCAACGGTACCGGCCGCCCGGTGGAACCTTTGCGCGCGCCGCCCTGGAAGGCGGAACCGGCCACATCCATATGCGCCCAATGCACGCCGTCGTCGACAAACCGCTGCAGGAAACAGGCGGCGGTGACGCTGCCGGCTTCGCGGCCGCCAATGTTTGCCACGTCGGCAAAATTGCTGCGCAGGGCGGACTGGTATTCCTCCCACAGCGGCATGCGCCAGGCGCGGTCGCCGCTTGCCTCACCGGCGGCCAGCAGCTGCTGCGCCAGGGTGTCGTCGTTGGCATACACGGCGCTTGCGTGAGATCCCAGTGCAACAATACAGGCACCGGTGAGGGTCGCCACGTCGATGACGGTTTTCGGCTTGAATGATTGCACGTGGGTAATGGCGTCACATAACACCAGACGGCCCTCAGCATCGGTGTTGAGAATCTCAACGGTTTTACCGGACGCGGTGGTGACTATGTCAGCGGGCCGGGTGGCGCCGCCGCTGGGCATATTTTCCGCCGCCGCCACCACGGTGATCAGGTTGAGCGGCAGGTTGGCGTCGATAACCGCGCGGGTAGCACCCAGCACCGCGGCGGCACCGCACATGTCAAATTTCATTTCGTCCATGGCGCCCGGCGGCTTCAGGGAAATGCCGCCGGTGTCAAACGTGATGCCTTTGCCCACCAGCGCCACCGGCGCTTCGCTTTTTTTGCCGCCGTCGTAGCGGATGATGATCATCTGGCCGGGTTTGTCGCTGCCTTTCGACACCGCCAGGAATGCGCCCATGCCCAACGCTTCCATTTTGCGTTCGTCCAGGTTGCTGACCCGCACCTTGGCGTGACGCCCCATTTTCCGCGCTTCTTTTAACAGGTAGGCGGGGTCACAGACGTTGGGCGGTTCGTTGCCCAGATCCCGCGCCAGTGCCAGACCGTTGTGCAGGGCATTGCCCAGCCGCACCGCTTGACCAGCCTTGCCGCGGTCTTTGACCAGCAGGCGCAGGGTGCGCAGGGCGGGCTGCGGCGCAGGTTTGCTTTTGTAAGCGCTGTAGCGGTACGCCTCGCGGCTGACCGCCTGCATGATGGTCTGCAGTTTCCAGGGTGTTTTGCCGCCCTCGGCGCGGGTCTGATCCAGGGCGACCACCGCCTGTTTCACAGGCAACTTCAGCAACGCCTGGGCCGCCTGGTTAGCCAACTTGCGAAACCGGGCCTGGCTTAAACTGTTGTCTGCTCCGCCCATGATCAGCACCCGGCTGACATCACCGCCCAGGTTAACCACCAGGTTCTGATCGGTCTGATCTTTGAAGTCTTCAGCGGCCAGGTTCAACTGCCGGCGGGTGCCCTGTGCCGAGGCCACCCGGCGGGCAATTTTCAGACTGGTTACAAGGCAGGGAGTGCGCAGGCTACCTGCGTCGGAATCGGTTAGGCTGAATTTCATAAATCGGTAAGCTTGGCTGACAAGCCGCTATTCTAATCTAATCCTGGGCTGCGGCATATTTTGCATTACAATGCGCATTTTTCCGGCCGCTGTTATATGTCCGTAGCCGCCCGTTACGTTAACAAAGAACTGATTGCGATCTTTGCCGTCACCCTGACGATGCTGTTGCTGGTGGCTGTGGG
>JANQOA010000168.1 GCA_028279305.1 Pseudomonadales bacterium | reverse complement strand
ATTGCCGTAAGCATGAATCGGGTGCATCACCAGGGACGACTGCACGCTCATGGCTGAGCGGTAACCTGAGTCCACCCGTTCCACTTCCCGCGCCATCAGCCCGTAACTGACATAGTTGACGTTGGAACAGCCGTATTTCTCGGGCAGCGTGGCGCCGAGCATGCCCATGGCGCCAAACTCATTCATGATCTCACGGTCAAAATGTTCGTTGCGGTTGGCGTCCAGCACCCGGGGCATCAGCTTGTCCTGGGCGTAATCCCTGGCGCTGGCCTGCACCATGCGTTCTTCTTCGGTTAACTGATCCGCCAGAAATAAGGCATCGTCCCAGGCAAATGGGGATCTATCGTTACTCATCCAGTTTGTGCTCCGCAAAGTAATCAGCGGCGGAAGGCTAAAGCAGCCCTGAGCGAACTTCAATACAAGCCGTTATAATGCGCCGCCGGCCGCGGCCCCGGCCAGACGAAGGATCAATAAGGAGAAGAGATGGCCCTTGACGCCGAAACCCTGGCGCAGTTGTGCACCACTGTACGCCGCTTTGTTGAGGAGCGGCTGATCCCGCTGGAGGCTCAGGTGGCTGAAGAAGACCTGATCCCGGAAGATGTCATTCAGGACATGCGCGATATGGGCCTGTTCGGTCTGACCATACCGGAGCAATTCGGCGGGCTGGGATTGAATACCTATGAAGAGTGCCGGGTGGTCATGGAACTCGGCCACGCGGCGCCCGCCTTCCGCTCGGTGATCGGCACCAACAACGGCATCGGCTCCCAGGGCCTGGTGATGGACGGTACTGCGCAACAACAGGCCCATTACCTGCCCAAACTGGCCAGCGGTGAAACGATCGGCTCCTTTGCGCTGACCGAACCGGACGCCGGTTCCGATGCCGGTGCGGTACAGACCCGCGCCGTGCGCGAGGGCGATTTTTATGTGCTGAACGGCACCAAACGGTACATCACCAACGCCCCCAGCGCGCAACTGTTTACCGTATTCGCCCGTACCGACCCCCAGCAGTCCGGCTCCGCCGGGGTGTCGGCATTTCTGGTGGACGCCGGCACCCCGGGTATTACCCTGGGTGCCAAGAACAAAAAAATGGGCCAACAGGGTGCTTATGTCTGTGACGTGATCTTCGATGACTGCCGGGTGCCCGCCGGCAATATCATCGGCGGCGAACAGAACCTGCATAAGGGCTTTCAAACCGCCATGAAAACGCTGGACCGCGGACGCTTGCACATCAGCGCGCTGTCAGTGGGCTGCGCGCGCCGGTTGATTGAACTGGCCGCCAGTTATGCCACCGAACGCCGCCAGTTCGGTCAGCCCATCGCGGAATTCCAGCTGCTGCAGGGCATGCTGGCGGACAGCGAAGCGGAGTGTTACGCCGCTGAGTGTATGGTGCTGGATGCCGCGCGGCGCCGCGATGAAGGTCAGCAGATTACCCGCCAGGCGTCCTGCTGCAAGCTGTTTGCCACCGAAATGGTCGGCCGTGTGGCGGACCGCGCGGTGCAGATTCACGGTGGTGCCGGATATATGGAAGAATATGCGGTAGCCCGCTTCTACCGGGATGTGCGGCTGTTCAGGATTTACGAGGGCACCAGCCAGATCCAGCAGGGCATCATCGCCCGCAGTCTGATCAAAGAGTACAGCTGACGGGTTACGGGCTTTCCGCGGCTACCGGTAGAAACAGCTTAAAGGTGGTGCCGCGGTCCTTCTGCGTCTGCACGTCCAGTGCAGCGCCCAGTTCGGTGCTCAGCCGGAAACACAGGTGCAGGCCGACACCCTGATGTTCACCACCCTTCGCCGATTCTTTCACCGCCGCGATATTCATCAGCGTTTCCTGCTCGATGCCGGGGCCGTTATCCTCGACGTAGAGTTCATATCCGGGCAACCCGGAGCGCACCACGCCGTCCCGGCAACCCGCCTTAACAGCGCCGCCGATGCCGCAGGCTTCAATGGCATTCTTGATCAGGTTGCTGATGATCTGGGTCAGCTTGTTGCGGTCTGTATGCAACTGCAGACCCTGGCTTTCGATAACCGGATGCAGGGTTACGCCGTTGTCCATGGCATACCCGGAGTGCAACTCCACCACGTCACTCAACCAGGCGCCCAGCTCCAGCAGGTCCGTCTCACCTTCACCGGCTGCAACCGGCGCCGCAGCCAGTTCCGGTATTTCCCGGGCGCTGGCAAAAACCTCGCCGGCCCGGTTTAACTCCGCGGATATCAGCGCCAGCTGTTCCACCGCTTCCGGCTCGTGCTGCAGCCGTAACTCCAGAATGTGCAGGTAGTTATGCACAATACTCAGTGGATTGTTGGCTTCATGCACCACTTCCCGCAGGCGTTGGGTTTCCTGGGCACGGAACTCCGCCAACAGGGCCTCCGCACCGTTTTCCGCAGGCTCCGCGTCTTCGTCAGCGGCGCCGGCAACCGCGGCCTGGGGAATGTAGCGGGCGAGCTGCTCAGCATAGAGCTGTGCCGCGGCCCCAGCATCCAGTTCGTCGTCGTCCGCCACCAGCAGCAGACTGCTGCCGCCGGGTACCGGCACCGCCAGCGCCTGTTCAGCATCCATCACTTTAAGCAGTTGCCGGTCAACCACCGCGGTTTCACCGCTGTCGGTGACCAGGGCGGCTTCTTTGTCGCGCATGGCTTGCGCGAGGCGGCTTGTCTTGCTGCTGGTATTGATGCTGATACCGTCCTGCCAGTACAGAATTCCGTCACTGACGTGATGGCGCAACAGCAGCGGCGGGCGCACAAACAGACAGCGGCTGACTAGGGCATGCAGTTGCACCAGTTCTTCCCAGTCCCGGGCATGGGCCAGCGCCGTGGTGATCACCACAATCTGCTGCCGCAGCCAGATGCGGTGCGACCAGTCGGTATCACTGCTGACGTCAATACCCAGATCGTTGACCAGTTGCCGGGCGCGCCCCTGGGCAATGCTGACCAGATCCTGAAAGCGGCTGCCCGGCAACTGCAACAGGGTCTCCGCCAGCTCCGCTTCACGGCCGAACTCCAGACCGTCCACCACGGCAAAAATCCGCAGCTCGAGGGCGGCATCTTCCAGCAGCTCCGGCGGTGTACCGCGGAACTCGCTGAGCTGATTCAACTGCCGGTCCTGACTGAGCTGAACCCCGGAAATACCCAACAGCACCCGCAGCCGGGTATCCAGGCCCGAGGCTGGCTCGTACCCTGTCTGGGGTTGATACAGGTTTTCCAGCAACACTTCGGCGAGAAAGGCCGCATTCAGAACCGACATCCACTGCCCCGTGCTGAGCCGCGCGGAACCGGCAACCGGCAATACCGTCCAGGCCTGTGCCTGGGCCAGACCGTCAAATTCGTCTTTGGAAAGGGCTTCTATCCGCTCGCGCAGCGCTGCCCCATCAGCCGGCAGATCCAGCAGCTGCAACCAGCGGGCCAACAGATCCGCGTCCGCGGACAACAACCGGCACAGGCTGTCGACGTCCACCACGTCCGCGGAAATAATCTGCAAATAGCGGTAAATGACCGCATCTGGGGTCACTTGCTGCATCTCCCTTAATACGGCCGCGCTACCCTGCACAGCAGCTATGTGATGTTTACGCCCCAGCGGCGTTGAATGAGCCGGCCCGGCCGCTGAGTCCATCAGCAAACAGGCTCGCTATCCCGACAAGTATTTTACCCAGTTCACCGCACGCTGAGTATTAAAAACTTGTAGATAGATTTTTATTGCTTATTTTTCAGATAGATATGAAGTTTTTTTGTTGTCGTTTCTTAAGACATTAATCTGGTCACGCAGATCTTTTGCCGCTGCCCCGGAGGCGGCTGCAAATTCCTCTCCTGCACCTGCGTAGATGATGCCCCGGGAACTGGAGATCAACAGCCCGGTCTGGTGCCGGTCCAGCCCATGCCGCAATACCGCCGCCAGGTCTCCGCCCTGGGCGCCGATACCCGGCACCAGCAACGGCATGTCGCCCACCAGTGCCCTGACCACCCCCAGTTCTTCCGGGTAGGTGGCGCCGGTGACCAGCATGAATTGACCGCGGGTGTTCCACTGCGCAACCCTGGACGCCACCTGCTGGTAAACCGGGGTGGCGTCTTCAGCGCGTTGCTGAATCCAGTCACTGTCGGGGTTGCTGGTTCTGCATAACACCACGATCCCTTTACCGTCTTCCGTATAGGGCAGGTAAGGATCAATGCTCTCCTTGCCCAGATAGGGGTTAACGGTGACCGCATCCGCAGCGTAACGCTCGTAGGCTTCCCTGGCGTAATATGCCGCCGTGCTGCCGATATCGCCGCGCTTGGCGTCCAGCAAACTGATGTGTGCGGGATACTCCGCCTTGATATAGGCAATCAGCCGTGCCAGTTCCTGTTCGCGCCCCACCGCGGCAAAGTGCGCAGCCTGGGGTTTATAGGCGCAGACAAACGGCGCGGTGGCATCAACAATCTGCCGGCAGAATTCAAAGTAGGCGTCCGGGGCATCAGCAAGATGAGCAGGTAACCTGTCCTGATCCGGGTCCAGACCAACACAAACCAGCGAGTCCTGGCTATGCCATACCCTCTCCAGACGGGCATAAAATTCGCTGATTTATCCACTCCGCATCACTGTCTGGCGCAGTGTATTGCATTTAAATGTGGATAAGAACTGCAAACGGCTGCGGCGGACTGTGGGGCGGGCTGCGTCGTTTATTTACACAAAATGTCAGATCAATGGTTAGCGGGCCCGGGCGCATTCCCATAATTTTTTTATATAAACCGTATAACTTTATGAATTTTAAAGAATTAGTATACCTGGCACGCTTTTGGCACAGTATTCCCGCAAGACAACGGTGAAGTAATTCGTGAAGTTGTCAGTCACATTTTGCACACATGTGACTTACAGTTACGCTGACTTGTTTTGCTTATAGTCAGCCATTGTTTTAGAGCGAGGTTGGCATGGGACGGCTGACAAGCAATAGGGAGAGTGTCATGGCAGACAACATAATTCAGTTTAATACGGCACGCGTTAAACGGATGAGCAATAACGACAAGCGCATGCATCCGCGCATGGAACGCGACGACCGGCTGTTCACCCAGGTAGTGCTGGCTGCTGACGAGCCGGAGCTGGTGGGCGCCACCCTGTCCTGCACGGCAGTAAACATGTCTGTTGGCGGCATTCAGTTCCGCACCAACAAATCCGTACCTGTAGGCACTCTTCTCGACCTCTGGGTAGACGTGTCTTCCCGTCCCGGCAAGTTTTTCCTGGCGGGTGAAGTACGCTGGAGCCGCCCCACCGCGGAAGAGGATGAGAACGGCGCGGAGCTGCATTTTATCGGCGTACAGCTCAAATCGGGCGCCGCCACCGACATCATGGATTGGCGCGATTTCCACGCCACCGCATTTGCCCGTTAAAGCTTTTTAAGTCTCCCTCCCGCGGCCGGCGCCCACAGCCGGCCGCAACGCTCAAAACCCCGCCGCAGCGGGCCTGAACAGCCCCATTGGCCCTGGAATCCCGGGACTCTGTGCACCAGCACACACTTTTGCTGTGCATATTCCACTGCCGAAACGCGGATTTAGTGCTGTAATTAATCATCAGAAACAGTGCCGGGTATAACTTGTGAGCCAAGTGAAAGTGGTGGAACTCAATATTGAAGGGCGCCGGAATTCGACGCTGCCTCCAATTATCCACTCCATACGGCAACAGAGTAAAAAGCAGCTGAACGAGCTGATCCAGGCGTTGTTCAACAACACCGACGATGCGCTGTTCGAACTGGCTGACCGCTCCCAGAGCGACCAGCACCAGGAAATGTATTTTGATGCCATGCGGCTGATCCGGCTGCATCGAAAAACCATTGCCTCCAGTTTCATCAGCAATTTCTACACTGGTTTTGAGGCGGCGTTCAACCCCGCCCCACCTGCAACCGCGGCTGCCGAAGAAGAGCCGGATGCGGAGGAGTACACCCTGCTGGACCAGGAAGAACTGGAAATGACCGTCGCCATTTCCGGCATTGTCTCCAAGGTGACCAGCCAGTACAGCCTGGCGGTGATGCACCTGACCAAACGCCTGGACGCACTGTGCAAACATCAGAGTATCAGCGAACGCAATAATCCTCTGGGACCCCACACCCTCAGCAGTAATTTTGCTGACGCTCTGGAAGTGCTGGAAGTCAGCATTAAGATCCGCATTATCCTCATGAAACTGTTTGAACGGTTTGTGATGGAACGCCTTGGCCCGGTTTTCGAAGCGGCCAACCGGGCCCTGATCGACGCTGACGTGTTACCCAATCTGAACAGCAAACCCAAGCGGCCGGCGCGGATACCATCTGCCGTCCCCGGTGCTCCCGGCGCCCCCGGCGCCACGCCCATCACAGGCGGCGGTGTTGATGCCGCAGGCCCCGGTATTGCAGTTGGCGGCGCTGGTCCGGGGACTGGTCTGGGCACGGGTGCAGGCGGTTTCAGCGGCACCGGCTACGGTGATTCCATTTCCGGTACCGGCGCCAGTTTTTCCACGGTCCAGCAACTGCTGGCCGGGGCCAGGCATGCCGGTGCGCTGGGTGTCGGCGCACCCGGCGGCGGGCAGGTGAACATCAACCTGCCGCACATGGACAGCGCGGATCTGGTGCACACCCTTTCCCAGATCCAGGCCACGTTGCCTGCACGGCCCATTAACATCAGCGAAGTACCGGCGGTTGCTGACCTGCACGGCCTGGTGCTGGCGCAGACGGCTGACACGGGCGCACAGAAGGCCATGGGGCAGGCGGATGACGACACCGTAAATTTCATCGGCATGTTGTTCGATTACATTCTGAACGACCGCAACCTGGCCATTCCCATGAAAGCCCTGATCGGCCGGTTGCAGATTCCCCTGGTCAAACTGGCCATTCTCGACCCGTCCTTTTTTGAGAAGACCGCCCACCCGGCACGCGCTCTGCTCAACGAACTGTCCAGCGCCGGCATCGGCTGGAGCAGCGCACAGGAACTGAAGCGGGATGCCCTGTACGACAAAATTGAGTCCGTTGTGCTGCGGGTGTTGAACGAATTCAGCGACAACGCGGACATTTTCACCGAATTGCTTGACGAGTTGCGTACGTTTGTCAGCAAAGACAGCAAGCGCAGCGTGCTGGTTGAGCAGCGCGTCCGAGAGGCAGAGTCCGGTAAAGCCAAAACCCGCAAGGCAAAACTGCAGGTGCAAAGCCTGATCAATCAGAAAGCCTGCGGTTTGCGCCTGCCCAGCGAAGCGGGCAAATTTATCAGCGACACCTGGAGCAAGGTGCTTACCCTGCGCTGGGTCAAACACGGCGAATCGTCGGACCCGTGGATGAATTCAGTGGCTGTGCTGGATGATCTGCTGTGGGCACTGCAACCGCTCTCCACTCTGGAAGACGTGGAACAGCGCAACGGCAAAACCCACGCCCTGAGTGTCGACATCAGCGACGGCATGAATGAGCTGAATGCCGCCAGCGAAGACATCGAGCACTTTACCGGCTGGCTGACCCAGCATCTCGAGCAGCTGTCCGCCAACGACATGGCCTATATCCGGGATGATGAGCGGCCGCCTATCGAAGAGCCGGTGGAAGTGATCGAAGAGATTATCCTCACCAGCGTCGACGCGGAGACAGCCACCGACGACGCCATTCCGCCGGAGTTCATCGGCGCTCTGAATAATATTACCGAAGGCACCTGGGTTGAAATTACCGAACCGGAGAAGAACCCGCTGCGCTGCAAACTGGCTACCGTCACCCAACCGGGCAACAAGTACGTTTTTGTCAACCGCCGCGGGATGAAAGTGTTGGAGAAAAACCGCGTGGAACTGGCGGTGCTGTTAAAAGCACGGCAGCTCAAGATCATCGACGAATCTCAGGTGTTTGACCGCGCGCTGCAATCGGTTATCGGCAACCTGCGCAAGATGCAGCGCGAACGCAGCCAGACCTGAACCGCCCGGTCAGCCGCGGGCTTCCGCCCGCAAACCCATATCCCGCCGCCAATTGGGATCACTCATCAGACGCTCCACCGTATCCACGGTGGTGACGGTTTGCGCGTCCACTTCAACGTTGATGTGAGCGCCGCACGCCACCCTGCCCAGGGTGGTGCGTTGCAGGGTTTCCGGAATCAGGCTGATGGCAAAAGTGTGGTGCTGCCGGTCGATGGACGAAACAGTCAGGCTGGCGCCGTCCAGCGCTATAAAGCCCTTGTGGAAAATGTATTTTTCCCAGCCGGGGTCCGCGCTGAATACCAGCGTGTGATCATGCCCCTGCACCTTGCGCTCTATTACTTCAGCCACCCCGGTCACATGTCCGGACACAATGTGGCCGCCTACTTCCGCACCGACGGCAAAAGAACGCTCCACGTTCACCAGATCACCGGCCTGGAGCCGGCCGAGATTGGTCATGCGCAGAGTTTCGGCCACCACGTCAAAGTCCGCACTGCCGCCGCTCACCCCGGTGACTGTCAGGCAAACTCCATTAACCGCCACCGACGCACCGAGCTGTAACGCCTCCGCATGTTCAGCCAGATCCAGCGTCAGGCGGCTTATATCACCTTCGTGCTGCACCTTCTTAACGGTAATCAGGGCTTGGACAATTCCGGTAAACACTGGGTACTCCTGTTTTCAGCAAGGCTGATTCAGCGATCCTTAGACAGCAGGCAAAAAAAAGCCGGCTGCTTGAGCCGGCTTATTATACGTCAGTTGACTATTCGCTGCCGGCAGCAGCCAGCTTGGCGTTACGGTCCTGCTCGCGGTCAATAAAGGTAATCCACTGGGAACAGGTACGGATATTCAACTTGTCTTCCTTGCGCCGGGCCTCGTTACGGCAGGACACCATGGACCCCCGCGCGTCGTTGAGATCTTCGTTGTTATACATACACAAACCGCGGATAAAGTAGGTGCTCTGCTTCTTACGCAGCCCGCCCTTGTTTAATGCGTTGTTGGCTGCCCGGATACAGTCGTTGTAGCGGTCCGCTTCCAGGTAAACATAAGACAACTGATCAAAGATGCGTCCGTCATCCGCGGTCTTGGCTGCAACCTCCAGCACCGGAATGGCCTTGTCCACTTCCTGGGCCAGCTGCCAGGCCTGTCCCAGGGCCCGCATGTTTTTCGACGACCGTTCCACAACCTCCGCGTCCATGCCTTTTTCCAGCACCTTGGCTGCGCTGTAAGGCACTTCGTGCTGCAGGAACAACCCGGCCAGGTTGGTCAGATCCGATTCTTTAGTGAGAAAGTCGCCTTCGTATGCCGCTTGCAGCGTGTGCAGGTGTTTTTCGTCATCACCCTCCTGCCCGTACATACCCGCCAGACGCACCCAATAGTCCCGCTTGGGGAAATCGCGTACCAGGATCTCCAGAATCTCAATCACCTTGGGCATGTTTTCCTGCTCGTAATACAGGTAGTTCAACAGCTGCCACCAGTTTTCCTTAATGGCCGTACCGCGCTCCTTGGCAATGGTGATGCCGGACTCAATCTGCGCAATGGCTCTGGGGAAGTCTTTCATCTGATAATAGACCTGGCCCATGAATATGCGCGGCTCCGGCCCCGGGTTTTCCGCCTTGGTAATCCAGGTTTCCATGTAATCCAGGGCATCCTGGAACAGGCCCTCCACAAACGAAAGTTGCGCCAGGGTATACAGGGTGGTGGTTTCCAGACCTTCCGGGATGTCGTCACCCTGGGCAACCACGACTTTATATTCGCGGATGGCGCTGCGGAAATCTTCGCGCAGGAAATAGACATAACCCAGCATGTTATGCACCTGGCCGACCTCATTGCGGTTGTACTTCTTGGAGCGCGCCAGCATGTCGCGTAGTACTTTCTCCGCAGTGGCATAGTCTTTGGCGTCGATGGCTTCCTGGGCTTCCGCCAGGCGCTTGTACACCGCTTCACTCATCGACGGTACCCGCCGCGTTTTGCGCGGTTTGGGCTTTTCTTCTTCAGCCGCGGTCGCCACGGAAACCATGCCCGGCATATAGCCGCCGGCCAACACCAGGCACAGGCCGAGGGCAATGCCGCGTAAAATAGATGATCTGATCATTTGCCGCTCCATCTAATCAATGCGTATCCGCCAATCAGTCCGCAAGCTCGAAGGTTAACCTGTGCAGCACACCGGCAACATCGATTGGCTCACCGTTCACAACTTTCGGCTTGTACTTGAATTTTAAGGCGGCATTCATGGCCGCGCGGTCAAAGATGCCCGGCGGCTGCGCTTCCACCACAACCGGGTCAACAACCGCGCCGGTTTTAGTCACCGTGAACTGCAGCAGCACGTACCCTTCAATGCCGCGGGTCTGCGCCCGCCGCGGGTATACCGGCGCAACTTTCACAATCGGCAGGTATTCGCCGTCCGAACTGAAGCCTCCGCCGCCCACGTTCATATCCACGTTAACGTCCACCGAACCGATGTCCACACCCTGGGAGACATCCGAAGAGTCGAATGTGGGTTTGGGCATATCCGGCGGCGGCTCATCCGGCGGCGGCGGCGGTTTCGGCTTGCGTTGTTTCGTCTGAACGTCTTCGTTGGGTTCCAGGCGCACCAGATCCAGAAGCTTGCCTTTTGCACCTTCTTCCAGCTTTGCACCGTCGTTGGCGATCACCGCTTGCATGATCATAAACAGCACAAACGTGACAACCGCACCGAGGCCTACACCAAATGCATATCTTACCAGCATAGATTCACCTGTTTGTTGTCCACTAATTCTTCTCCGTGGAGATGGCTACTTCCTGCAGTCCCGCGGCCCGCGCCGCGCTGAGTACGGCCATCAGTTTTTCGTTGGTAGACTGTTTGTCCGCCTGAATCACCAGACCGCCCTTGGGGTTTTCCGCGTGGAGTTTTTCAATGTGGGCGCGTACCGCGGCCGGGTCCACCCGCTTTTTGTCGATCCAGATCTCGCCATTGGGGTTGATAGCGATGAGCATCGAGACCGTAGGTTTCTGTTCGGAAGTCAGGGCGTCCGGCCGGTTCACATTGATACCCGCCTGCTTGATGAAGGTGGCGGTCACAATAAAAAAGATCAACATGATGAACACCACGTCCAGCATGGGGGTCAGGTTGATGTCCGACTCTTCGTCACCGCCTCCGCGGCGCTTCATCCTGCGTATCATATTACGCTCCTGTTACTGCCTGTTTACCACGCTGCACCCGCGCTTTCCATAGGCCTCTAATGATCTAAGGTCAAATGGTCCTCAAAAAGTTCAATCTCGTAGTCCACCTTGCGCTTGATGATGGTACTCCCCACCAGCCCCGACAGAGACGCGATCATGCCGGACATGGTTGGAATGGTAGCCATGGAAACCCCGGCCGCCATGGAACGCGCGTTGCCGCCCTGGGTGGCCATGGCGTCGAATACCGCAATCATGCCGGTCACCGTGCCCAGCAACCCGAACAGCGGGCACAGCGCCACGCAGGTCTGGATGATGGGCAACGACCCGGTGATGCGGTCCGACGCGTCCGAGATGATGGCCATCCGCACCTGATGTGCACTCCAGGAGGTGCGCTCATCCCGCCCCTCCCAGCGTTCAGTGGCGGCCCGCACCATGCTCTTGTGTTCCGTCTGGAAGAACCATAGACGCTCAAAGATGAGGGTCCACATGAGGAAGGTGATGATGGCAATCAGCCACAGCACATCCCCTCCCATTTCCATGAAACGGATAATTGCCAGATAAGCGTCACCCATAACTACGTGCCCTTAGCCCAGCGGCTGGCCGGATTTCTCAGCATGTTCCGCAATAATGCCGGCGCTCTGTTCTTCCAGCACGTGAATCACGGACTTGGACCTGGCGTTCACCAGGGCATGCAGCAGGGTCATCGGAATGGCCACGCACAAACCCAGTACCGTGGTCATCAACGCTTTGGAAATACCGCTGGCCATGGTTTTCGGATCGCCGGCGCCGAACAGGGTAATGGCCTGGAAGGTCTCGATCATGCCGATTACCGTGCCCAGCAGGCCGGTCAACGGGGCAACCACCGAGATCACCTGTATCAGGGAAATATTCCGCGTCAAACTTGGTGTTTCACCAAGGATGGCTTCACCCAGTTTCAGCTCCAGGGTTTCCACGTCCACGTCGGTGTTTTCGTCGTGCACCTTTAACACCCGGCCCAGCGGGTTGTCATCGGACGGGGTCGGATTCTTGCGCTGCGCGTTCACCTTGGCACCCACCAGCGACAGGGTCAGCAGCCGCTCCAGTGCCAGCAGCACGCCAATCACGCCGCCGAGGATAATGATGGCCCCCGGCATGCCGCCCTGGCCGTCACAGAACGGCAGGTAACACTCTGAAATCGCGCCTATGGATCCCACCTGCTCACCCAGGGTTGCGGCCTGGATCAGCAGCGCCAGCAACGAGCCGCGCAAGGGATCGATGGAGAATTCGACAACGTCCCCGGGACCGGCTTCCTGGACCGCCTGCGCGGTGTCAACGTGGCGTCCGGTGGGCTGGCGGGCCAATTCAACAATGGCCTGGGTGTCCGCGTCCCACTGCAGGTATTCACCTTCGCCAATCAGCGCGTAGGCGCCGACGCGGACAATTTCGGTATCCACTTTTTCACCGGACAGCTTGGTAATGGTGCCCTGGAATTTGCTGGTCTTGCCGGATTCGATCATTTCCCGCTGCAGCTCAAACCACAGGTCTTCCATTTCTTCAATGGTTGCCAGCTGGCTGGCGGTGCCCATTTTCTTGGCCAGCTCACCCAGCCATTCGCCGCGGTTCGGATATTGCGCGGAAACCAGCGAGGCTTCGAACAGACCGCGGGTATCCCCGGCC
The DNA here is from genome assembly GCA_028279305.1 of Pseudomonadales bacterium. Lineage (GTDB taxonomy): Bacteria > Pseudomonadota > Gammaproteobacteria > Pseudomonadales > Azotimanducaceae > UBA4421. The sequence continues at coordinate 10,659 of JANQOA010000168.1, read as the reverse complement.
ACCTGCTGCAGCACGCCAAACAGTTCACGCAGGCTGCCGAGGCGTTTGTCCAATTGTTCGGTCAGGTCACCGATGCGGATTTCGTTTTCTTCAAAGGTGGTTTCCAGGCGGTCGGAACGGCGCTCTTCGCGGGTACGTTCGGCTCTGGCATCGTCCAGCAGTTTCTGCTGATTGGATCTTTCCTGGGCAAAACGGCGTTCCCGCTCAGAGTGCTCGCGGGATTCAACCACCCTGCGCTCCTGCACGTTCTTCAGCAGTTCATCCAGGGTGTTGGCTTCGTTAACCACCAGATCACTGGCCGTGGCCGGTGCTTCCGCTTCCTCGGCCATAACAAATGGCGCCACGCAAAGCAGCAGCATGCCGAATAGAGTCTGTTTCATTGTTGTTTTCATGGTTACCAGTTTATCCGTGCTCATTGTGCTGCCTCCGCGCCGGATACCGGCACACTGAACATATCCAGGGTGGCCTGCTGCCGGGCCATGCGAATACCCTGGCGTACCGACGCCTGGTATTCGTCGCCGATCTGCTCAAAAGCCCGGGACTCTTTGTTGTACATGCCGGTTTCTTCACCGTCTGGAGTCTGGTACAGCAATGCCACTCGGCCGAGCTGCAGGATATCCACGCGCCGTTCGGTGCCATCCACCATAATGGTGTCGCCGTAGGTGTTCATGGTGCGGCCGTATTCGTTTTCGATCTGGTAAGCGCGCAGCACCACGGAAAATTTCTCGGACACCGCCACATCAGCCCGGTCCATGGTTTCACGCAAGCGTTCCAGCCGCTCTTCCCGCTCTTTCATGAAGAATGGCATGTCGAGACTGACAAACTGCTCCAGACCATCAATCATGCGCAGCATCAGCGGTGTGATCTGGCGCTCGATGACCGTGACCTTGTCGATGGCAACAGCCAGGTCGGACATCTCTTTCTCTTGATTGGTGATCTGCTTTTCAAGTTGCCGGTTGTAAACCCGCAGACCTTCAATTTCCTTGAGGACGGTTTTGTAATCATTGAGCAGCTTTCGCGTCTCTTCGGTTAAGGCGTCAATCTTGCTCTGTGACCTTTTTGCCGCGGTGTTCAACTGATCAGCCGCTTGAAAAATGTCAGTCAAGGTTGTGGCTGACACCGGCACCGCCAGGCACGCCGCCAGCATCCCCGCGACCACCGTTGCCCGTCTTACCGTACTGAGCTTGTGCATATGGTTTTTCATTTACAACTTCCTACTGGAAAGATCCGTTTTTATTGAGACTATTATTGAGACTTTGTGTCTTTGACCTATGTCTAGCGACCTTTAGATGTCTAGCGACTTTAGAGGCACCCTTACACTGCAAAAACACTGTGCACATCGTCAAAGCACATAAACCGGTCGTCACTTACCCGCCGGGGGAAACGTACCCATAAAGATGTCATTGCCAAGTGTCTAAGTTTGGCCGTGCCAGGAGTCCACCGCTGTCACCGGCTGCTGAAGTTGCCTTTACCAGACCCCTGTGACAGCAAACCAGTTGTTCCCGGCGAACCGGCAGTCCCTCTACCCACGCGCCGGAGTTGTGGCTGTTCCGAGCAACAGCAACAACGGGGAAATGATTGATTTGCCCCGCCCCATTCCGTTCGCGAAGCATCAACAAACCCCCTTTAGATGTCAAGCACCAGCACCCTGGATATGCGCCTTACACAGCGGCCTGTCAGGCCGCCACGTGGGCTGCAAAGTGTTCCAGGGTCCGTTGCTTTGCCAGCTGCGCGGCCTGGGCATCAAAACTGGCGCGGTGGTCGCAATTGAAGCCGTGGTCCGCGGCGTACACGTAGACCGGCACGTCAGGCTGGGCCGCCCGCACCTGCTCCACGTCGGTCAGGGGGATGTGGGCATCCAGTTCACCAAAGTGCATGATCACCGGGCAATTGGCCTGCAGGTCTTTCTGGCCGGCCACCCCGCCGCCGTAATATGAGCTGGCAGCGGCAATACCCTGCAGGTTACAGGCGCTCAACCAGGTCAGCAGGCCGCCGAAACAGTAGCCCACCACACCTACCTTGCCGGACTGCCCGGCATGGTCAATTGCCGCCTGCAGATCCAGCATGGTCTTGGCATGATCCAGCTTCTGGAACGCCAGCTCGATGCCGCGGCCCATGTCAGCCTCCTCGTAACCCAGCTCTATACCTGCTTCAATGCGGTCAAAAATCTGCGGCGCCACCGCCAGATAGCCATCAGCAGCATAACCGTCCACCACCTCGCGGATGTGGGAGTTGACGCCGAAAATCTCCTGTATGACCACCACGGCGCCTTTCGCCTGCCCTTCGGGGGCGGCCTGGTACGCGCCCAGGGAAAATCCGTCCGACGCCTGTAAAGTGATGTTTTCACCCATTTTTACCCTCCTCTCTAAGAATCTCTTGCCGTTTCAGCCGTAAAGGTAATGGCGCCCGCCCACCGGTGCAAGCAATGCCCCGCCCGCCGTGGCTTTCAGCGCTGTTATAAGTTAATCAAACTGTCATAATTTGCAGGCTTAATGGCGTCAGCAATACTTTCAGTCACTCTACACCGGGAATAAACTAAAACGCATGGCGCCTTCCATTTTGATTGTTGAGGACGAGCCCGACATACGGGATCTGCTCAAATTCACTATCACCCGCGGCGGCTACGATGTATTGGAAGCGGAAAGCGCGGAACACGCGCTGCAGATACTCGACCTGAAACTTCCCGAACTGGCCATCATCGACTGGATGCTGCCCGGCATCAGCGGCGTAGACCTGGCCAACAAGCTGCGGCGTGAAGAACTCACCCGGCAGCTGCCGATTATCATGCTCACCGCGCGCAGCGAGGAAATTGATAAACTGAAGAGCTTCGAGTCCGGCGTCGATGATTACATGACCAAACCGTTTTCGCCGCGCGAACTGCTGGCCCGCACCAAGGCCCTGCTGCGCCGTTCCGGCGCACCGGTGGATAACATTGTGGAACTGGAAGGCATCTGCCTGGATCTGCAAAGCCACGAAGTCACGGTGGGCGGCGCCAAGGTACACATCGGTCCCACTGAGTTCCGCCTGCTGGAACTGCTGATGCGCCACCCCAACCGGGCATTCGACCGCAGCCAGCTGCTGGACCGGGTCTGGGGCCGCAGCGTCTATGTTGAAGAAAGAACCGTGGACGTACACGTACTGCGCTTACGCAAAGCCCTGCAGCCCCATGGCCTCGACCGGCTGATTCAAACCGTCCGCGGGATCGGTTACCGCTTCTCGCCCTCCACCTGATCATTCCTGCGCCGGCCCGGCTGTTGCGGCTGCACGCCGTCCAGCAGCGCAAACTGCAAAAACGTCACCAACAATACCGCTGAGAGGGCATAGGGCCATGGGCTCCACAAGGCCACTGCACCGGCAAACAGCCACAGACCGACAGAGGTGCGCCATATCCGCAGCGGCACTGCGAAAGATCTACGTTTAGGTTTTAATGGCATACCGTGCCCATGCTATACGTTTTATATTTTGGAGGACAATTTTGAACAACAATATTCAGGCCATCTTGTGGGACTTCGGCGGTGTATTTACCAGCAGCCCGTTTGAAGCCTTCAACCGTCTGGAGGAACGCATCGGCGCGCCCCGGGATTTTATCCGCCGCATCAACGCCACCAACCCGGAAACCAATGCCTGGGCCAGATTCGAATCGAACAGCGTCAGCCTGGCGGAGTTCGATACCCTGTTCGCTGAGGAATCCGCAGCCGCAGGCCACCGTATCAACGGCAGCGAAGTCATAGCCCTGCTGAGCGGAGAACTGCGGCCGCGCATGGTGGCGGTGCTGGAACAGTGCAAGACTCATTTTAAGGTCGCCTGCATCACCAATAACGTTAAGGCGGGTGAGGGTCCCGGCATGAGCCGCGATCCGGCAAAAGCCCAGGCAGTGGCCGGCGTTATGGAAAAATTTGATCTGGTTGTGGAATCCAGCATCGAAGGTATCCGCAAGCCGAACCCGGAAATTTACCGGCTGACCTGCACGCGCCTCGGGGTACAACCCGGGCAGGCGGTGTTTCTCGATGACCTAGGCATCAACCTCAAGCCGGCTGCCGCCATGGGCATGCAGACAATCAAGGTGTTGAGTGAAGAACAGGCGATCAACGATCTGGCGGCGGTAACCGGCATCAACTTTCCCGCTGGGTGAACGTCAACTGCTGAGCCGCCAGCAGGCCATCCACCTGCACCGCGTCCGGAATGGACGTTGCCGCTCCCGCCGCGGTGACCGCCAGCGCACCGGCGGCGCTGGCGCGTAACAGGCTGTCCGCAAACGGCATGCCGCTGCACATACCGGCCATGAAATAGCCGACAAATGCATCTCCGGCGGCGGTTTCATCCACCGCATCCACGGCAAAGCCGTTAAGCTGCAAGCGGCTGCCCGGCTGAGCCTGATAGGCCAACAGGCCTGCGCTGCCCAGGGTTAACACCAGGCTGACCTGCGGATAATGGGTCACCAGCGCATCAAACGCTGCCAACGGCTCGGACTGGCGGGCCAATGCCATGGCTTCAGCTTCATTAACAATCAGCACATGCAGCAGGTGCAGGGGGTAATCGTGGATGCGTGGGTCCGCGGGGGCCAGATTCAGCGCCACCGGCACCCCGGCGGCGGCCGCTTTTTGCAGGCACAGGTCCACATGATTGGTTTCGTTCTGCAACAGCATCCAGCCTTTGTCACCGGCGGCGCGCACCGCGTCCGCCACCAGATCTTCATCCAACGCCAGATTACTGCCGCCGCTGATGACAATGGCATTGCGGCCGTCATCATCAACCTGAATCACCGCGTGCCCTGACGTACCGGCGCGGCTGCGGATGCCGGTTACCCCAACACCCTCCTGCCGCAACAGTTCAACCAGGAAGCCGCCGTCTTCGCCAACAGCGCCGAAATGCTGCACCCGCTGACCGGCACGGGCGGCGGCCACAGACTGGTTCAGCCCTTTGCCGCCGGGAAAAATCGAGCGCCCGCGGCTGGCCACGGTTTCTCCCGCGCCGGCCAGAGACGGCACGCTATACACATAATCGATGCACAGCGAACCGAGGGTGATCAGTTCAGGCAGGATGCGCCAGCTCTTTGGCTGCGTCCTGCACAGCCCGGATGATCTTGTCGTAACCCGTGCAGCGGCACAGATTACCCGCCAGCCAGTAGCGGATAGTCGTTTCGTCCGGGTCCGGGTTCTTCTCCAGCAGGGCTTTGGCAGCAACTATAAAACCCGGCGTGCAAACGCCGCACTGCAGGGCCGCATGCTCGAGAAACTTCTGCTGCAGCGGATGCAGTTCTTCGCCGGCCACGCCTTCAATTGTTTCCACCTGCTTACCCTGGGCTTCCGCCCCCAGCATCAGGCAGGCGCAGACCAGGCGCCCGTCAACAACCACCGAACAGGCACCGCAGTCGCCGGTGGCACAACCTTCCTTGGTCCCGGTTAAACCCAATTCGTCACGCAGCACATCCAGCAGCGATTGGTCTGCATCACACAGAAATTCCTGGGTCTGGCCGTTGATTGTTGTTTCTACTTGTATTCGCGGCATCGCTAGCCTCCCACTGCTCTTTGTTTTGCAATCTCCGCGGCGCGCCGGCACAGCACCGCAACCACCTTGCGCCGGTATTCAACGGTGCCGCGCTTGTCGCTGATGGGTGACGCCGCTGCGGTGCACGCCTCGCCGGCTGCCTGCAGGGCGTCCTCATCCAGACTGGAACCCACCAGCGCCTCAGCCGCAGCGGGCACCAGCAGCGCGGTAGGCGCTACCGCACCGATACCGACCCGGGCGGCACTGCAGGTACCGTCACTCTCCACGGTAACGCTGACGCCGGCGCCGGCCACGGCGATATCCATTTCCGTACGCGGTATGAACCGCAGGTAGGCGTCCGCGCTATGCGGCGCAGGACGCGGAATCTTCAGGCCGAGCAGGAACTCTCCGTCCTGCAGCGCGTTGGTACCGACGCCGGTAACAAAGTCTTCCACCGGCAACTGCCGGCCGCCGCCGGCGTTAGCGATATCACAGACCGCGCCCACTGCTATCATGGCCGGAATCGTGTCTCCCGCCGGGGAAGCGTTGCACAGATTGCCGCCCATGGTGGCGCGGCCCTGGATCTGGGTGGAGCCGATCAGGTCAGACGCCTCCAGCAGGCCCGGCAGCAGGCTTTTCAATTCCTGATTCTCAAACAACTCAGCGCTGGGAATGGCGGCGCCGATATAAATTTTATCCGCACCGATATCCAGGCGGTTGGTCTCACCCAGTTTTTTGATATCCAGAATAGTTCGCGGCGCGCGGTCCACGGATCGCATCTGCACCAGGAGATCCGTGCCGCCGGCAAGAATCTGCACCCGCTCGCCGGACTGAGCATGCTCGCTCAGCACCGAAACAACTTCGTCCACGGATTGTGGCGCCACGTAGGCGTATGCCCCCATGAGTCCTCCTAAGAGTGAATATGAATTATGATTCGAATTTGATACGTATGGCTGTGGCCAATCTAACACGTCATCTGCATAGCGCAAAGCCCGCAGGCTGCGACGATGCGCGGCGCAGTGCAACCCGGATGTTATACTCAACGCAATCCAACAAGCTCAGACAGCCACCCTGATGTTGACCGAACCCACCTTCACCGCCGAACTGGCAGAGCACCTTCAACACCTGCAGGACACATGGCAGCGGGGGCTGACCGCAAGCGGTTTTGACGCCGCCTGGATCGAAGCCGGGGAAGACCTGCTGCATTTTCGCGACGATCAGGGGCCGCTGTTCAAAGCCAACGCCTACCTCACTCAGTGGGTGCCGCCGGCCTACCTGAGTGCCGGCGCCCGCCTGCTGGTGCAGGCAGATGCCCGGCCGCAGCTTTTTCTGCCGCGGCCAGAGGACTATTGGCACAGTGTGCCGTCGGTACCCGAGCACCTGGGCAATATGCTGGACGTGCACACATTTGCGTCCATGGCGGCGCTCACCGCGGCCGCGGAAAGCGCGTTACCGGTGGGCGCGGCCGCAGCGCGGGTGGGACCCGCCGGCTTGAGCGCCGCAGCCGCCGGCGAAAACGAACAGACCCGGGCGTTGAACCCGGCCGCGTTGCTGCACTACCTGGACTTCCACCGCGCGTGCAAAACCGCCCATGAACTCACGCTGATGCGCCAGGCCAGTGAAATCGGCGCCCGCGGACATCGTGCCGCCAGGTCCGCATTTGCCGCCGGCCAGCCGGAGTTTGCCATCCACATGGCTTACCTCTCAGCCTCGGCACAGAACGAGCAGGAACTGCCATACGGCAACATTGTTGCCATGAACGAACATGCCGCGATCCTGCACTACCAACATCAGGACCGCAGCCTCGAAGGGCCGCCCCTCAGCCTGCTGATTGATGCCGGCGGCCAATTCCAGGGTTACGCCAGCGACATTACCCGTACCTATGCCGCTGAAGGCGCCCGGCACACGGTGTTCCGCGACCTTATTGATGCCATGCAGGCACACCAGGACAAGCTGATAGGCAGCATCACCGTGGGTATGACCTATGCCGAGTTGCATGACAGCATGCACCGCGGCCTGGCTGAACTGTTGGCGCAGTCTGAACTGGTGACCTGCAGCAGTGAAGACGCCTACCGGCAGGGCATCACGCGGGCTTTCTGTCCTCACGGACTGGGCCATCTGCTGGGCCTGCAGGTACACGATGCGGGCGGCCATCTGGCGGACGACCAGGGCAACCCGCTGCCGCCGCCGGAAGCTTATCCCAGTTTGCGCTTTACCCGCGCCATCCAGGCGGGCCAGGTATTCACCATCGAACCGGGGCTGTATTTCATGCCGCAGTTGTTACAACCCCTGCGCGAAGCCGGCGCCCCGGTCAACTGGCAACTGGTGGACGCGCTGGTCCCCTACGGCGGCATCCGCATCGAAGACAACATCCACGTTTTGCCCGACGGCTGCGAAAATCTCACCCGCGATGCGTTTGCCCGCTTGTGAGAAGCAGACCGTGGGGGCAGCCCCGGTGAGCGCCGGGCGGTGGGGAGCGGTGCTGGTGAATTGGCGGAGAACCCGGTGACGGACGGCAGCAACACGCTTACGCCGGCGCGGCTGTTCAGCGATCCGCCGCTGAGCGGCATTAACCCGCAGGACGTGCGCTTCTGTCCCGACGGGCAGTCCGTCACCTACCGGGCTGCAGCCCAGAACAACAGCCAGCGCATGGACCTGTGGCGCATCAACCCCGAGGGTGAGCATACCCTGTGGGTCAACGCGGAACAGATTCTCGGCCGGCCGGTGTCCGGTTCTACGGCTGAACTCACCGCGGAGGAAAGGGCGGAACGCGAACGCCGGCGTCAATTCACTTTTGGCGTTAACCAGTACATCTGGCACCCCCGCGGCGAAACCTTATTGGTGCCGGTGGACGGCCAGGCTTACCTGCTGTCTTTTCACGCTGACTCCCAGGAGCTGGATGAGAGCCGCATGATGTGCCCGGCCGGCACCCGCCAGAGCGGCTTTCAGTTTTCTCCCCAAGGCACCTATCTCAGCTATGTGCGGGACGGTGACCTGTACTGCTGCGCCGCCGCGGCCCATGCCCCGGACGCCGCGCCTGAGGGGGAACGGCGTTTGACCCATGACGCGGGAAACAATCTGGTAAACGGGCTGGCGGACTTTCTCGCGGCGGAGGAAATGCATCGCTTCAGCGGCCACTGGTGGAGCGAAGACGAGCGGTTTATAGCCTACTGCAAGGTCGACGACAGTAATGTACAGGTCAGCCACCGTCTTGAACTGGAAGCCGACGGCGCGCGTACGGTTGAGCAACGTTATCCCTACCCGGGATGCGAAAATCCGCAAGTGGCCCTGCACCTGCTCGACCTGAGCAGCGGCGAAGACAGTTGTGTCTGGCGCAGTCCCGCTGACGACGCCTACCTGGCCCGGGTGTGTGCTGGGCCGCAAGGTTTCCTGCTGCTGACTCAGGATCGCCTGCAGCAGCACCTGCAGTTGTGTCACCTGCCGCTGCCCGGCCATGCTGCACAGTCCGGCCCGCAGGTCCTGTACCGCGAACACTCGGCGACCTGGATCAACCTCACCGACGATCTGCATGTGCTGCACAACGGTGACATTCTGTTCAGTTCGGAAGCCTCCGGTACGCGCCGGCCCATTGTCATCAGCCCTCAGGGCCAGGTGCGGGAGCTGGCCGGCCCGCAGCACATCAACCGTATCATTGATGCGGATCCTGGCCATGCCTATGCCAGTGGCTGGCAGGACTCCCCTACCGAAAATCATCTGTTCAAAATCTCCCTGGACGGCAGCGGCTGCGAACAGCTGACCACGGAACCCGGTTGGCACGAGGTGAGCCTGAATCAGACCGTGGACGCCTGCATCGACCGCTTCAGCAGTACCACTCAACCCCCCTCCATCTACCTGCGAGGATTCCGCAACGGCAACAGCCGGCCGCGGGTGCTGTTCCAGCAGCAGCTTAAGCCACCCCATCCGTACGCTGACTTTTTGCCCAGCCATGTGACCCCGGAGCTGGGTGAAATTGAAGCGGTTGACGGGCAACGCCTGTGTTACCGGGTCACCCCGCCGGCAAACCCGCACGGTAAACACGCCACCATTGTTTACGTATACGGCGGCCCCGGCGCGCAGAAAGTGCGGCATGAATGGCCGCCGCTGTTGCTGCAGCTTTTTGCCCAACATGGATTTGCCGTACTTGAGGTGGACAACCGCGGATCCGGCAACCGCGGCCGTGAGTTTGAAGCGCCCATTTACACCCGGCTGGCTGAAGTTGAGGTGGCGGATCAGGTGCGTGGCCTGCAGGTGCTGGACAGGTACCCCTGGGCGGACCGCAGCCGGGTGGGTGTGTTCGGACACAGTTACGGCGGTTACATGAGCCTCATGTGCCTGTGCCGTGCCGGCAGCCACTTCGCCGCCGGCGCAGCCGCGGCGCCGGTATGCGACTGGCGTTTATACGATACTCATTACACTGAGCGGTATATGGGCCTGCCCGACGACAACCCCGGGGGATACGCTGACAGCAACGTGTTAAGCCACCTTCAAGGCCTCTCAGCGCCGCTGCTGCTATTGCACGGCATGGCCGACGACAACGTCCTGTTCACCCACAGCACAATGATCATGTCCGCCCTGCAGGCCCAGGGTACGCCTTTTGAACTGATGACCTACCCGGGCGCCAAACACAGCATGCAGGAGCGGGCAGTGTCCACTCACCGTTTTAATCTGATTCTGGATTTCTTCCGCCGTCACCTGCAACCGCATTAAACAGGCGCACAAAGTTCCGACCGGTCTGCTCAACCAGTTCGTGCAGCGGCATGTTGCGCAGGTCCGCAATAAACGCCGCGGTATGGCAGACGAACGCCGGTTCATTGGGCTGCCCGCGCACCGGCACCGGCGCCAGCCAGGGTGCGTCGGTTTCGATCAGCAACCGTTCAAGCGGCACCTTGCGCGCCACTTCACGCACGTTGTCCGCATTCTTAAAGGTAACGATGCCCGACAGCGAGATGAAGTAGCCCATTTCCAGAGCCTGCCGGGCCATCTCCCAGGATTCGGTAAAACAATGCAGCACCCCGACCACGCCGGGTTCCGCGGCCATGATGGCCAGGGTGTCCGCCTGCGCAGCCCGGGTGTGAATCACCACCGGTAACCCGCATTGGGCAGCCAGCGCCATCTGCTGCGTAAAGGTATGACGCTGCCCGGCCTGGGCCGCCGCTTCGCGGGTGTGGAAAT
>JANQOA010000147.1 GCA_028279305.1 Pseudomonadales bacterium | reverse complement strand
GGTGAAGGTCACACCGCCGATGATAATGGACAGCGCAATGGTAATGTCGGTAAAGGTAGTGTTGCCCATGTTGTAGAGGGCGGCCCAGCCTACCAGCAGGCTGGCAATGCCGCCGCTGCCGTTAAACAGCGCAACCATTTCCGGCATGCTGGTCATGGCCACTTTCTGCGCCGTTACCGCGCCGATGATGCCGCCCACTACCGCAGCTACAACAATCCAGGTAAAGGACAGGATCTCCGCGTTGAACAGCGTGACCGCTACCGCAATCAGCATACCCAGGGCGGACAAGCGGTTGCCGCGTACCGCGGTGGCCGGTGAACCGAGCTGCTTGAGGCCGAAGATAAACAGCGCCGCAGCCACGATGTACCAGATATTGATCAGTTCTATGCTCATGACTGACCTCCGGATTGATCCGAGTCTTTCTTCTTGAACATACTCAACATGCGGTTGGTGACCAGATAACCGCCGACCACGTTGATGGAGGCAAACATCACCGCCAGCGCCCCGAGAATGGTGGCCAACTGATGGATCTGCGCGCCGGCTGAAATCAGCGCACCAACAATGGTGATACCGGAAATGGCGTTGGCCCCGGACATTAACGGTGTATGTAAAGTAGCCGGCACCTTGGATATGAGTTCAAAACCCAAAAAGATGGACAGCATCAACACCAAACCTAGCAATACAGCTTCCATGATCAGGCCCCGCTATAGATATTTTTTATGGTTTCGTTCACCACCGCGCCATCCCTGGTGATCACACAGTTCTGCACGATGTCGTCTTCCGGATCCAGGTTCAGGGTTTTGCTTTCCTCATCCCAGAATTCCCCGATCAGGTTGAACAGGTTGTTGGAGTACATTTCGCTGGCGTTGCGGGCAACTTCGCTGGGCAGGTTACCCTGGCCAACCACCTTTACGCCGTTGATATCCACCACTTCATTAAGCTGGGAACCTTCCACGTTACCGCCGGTCTCCACGGCCATATCAATCACCACGCTGCCCGGCTGCATGGCTTCCACCATATCCCGGCCGACAATACGCGGCGCCGGACGGCCGAACACCTGGGCGGTGGTAATCACCACGTCGCTCTGCGCAATGACTTTCTTCTGCCCTTCGCGCTGCAGCTCAAGCTGTTCAGCGGTGAGTTCCTTGGCGTAACCCTGCTCGGTCTGCCCTACTTCACCCAGATCGATTTCAACAAATTTGGCCCCCAGCGACTGTACCTGCTCCGCTACCACCGGGCGCGTATCAAAGGCTTCAACCCTGGCGCCCAGGCGCTTGGCGGTGGCGATCGCCTGCAGGCCCGCCACGCCGGCGCCGATGACAAAAACCCGGCCCGGCGCAATGGTGCCCGCCGGGGTCATCATCATGGGAAATATTTTCGGGCAGTGGAATGCAGCCTGGATCACCGTGACATAGCCGGCGAGGTTCGCCTGGGACGACAACGCGTCCATTTTCTGCGCCCGGGTTGTACGCGGGATCATTTCCATGGAGATGGCGGTGATGCCCTGGCCGGCCATGCTTTCAACCAGCGCCTGTTCGTTAAAAGGGTCGAGGAAGCTGACGCTGACCGCACCGGACTTAAGCTGGCTGACCTCTTCCGCCTCCGGCTTGCGCACACGCAGTACCAGATCCGCGCTTAACGCCGCACTGCGGTCGCCAATATTCACACCGGCTTCAGAGTAATCAGTGTCGGTAAACCCGGCGTTCAGCCCGGCCCCGCTTTCCACGGTGATGTCAAAACCAAGTTTGATAAGCTTTTTGGCATTCTGCGGCACAAGCGCAGTGCGTAGCTCACCCGGCCAGGTTTCCTTTGGCACCCCGATTTGCATGCGACCCCCTCGTTATTATTTGGTGGAATAACACCTGCTATCAAAAGGCCGGCAGTGTACCGGCGAAAAATCTGAAAACAACTTCCCCAATGGCAGCAAATATATTCCACTTTGGAAAACCCCGTAGCATATCGTGCTTGCAACAAAAGCCAAGGCTTCTCACAATCCGCTTGCATAATTTTACGCCCGGCGATATTCCATTTGGAAATAACAATTAACCAAGTTCGCCGCTAATGGCGCGTGCCGGTTGGAGCAGCGGGAGACATCATGGGTAAACGGCTGATGAGCCAGCGCGCGGCGTTGGCCGCTGTGGTTGTGGCTTTTGTAGTGGGCCTGTTCGGCAGCCTGGCGGTACGCCCGCCCGGCCAGCCCGGCGCGGTCATCCCGGCGCACGAAGGCGCCGACGCCAGCCCGGTACGCATCCAGTGGCGGGTACCCGTAGTCTTCCAGACCACCCTGCCGGTGCTGGGTGACAATCCCGTGTACGTGGCGGACATCATCCGCCGCAGCAGCAACGGCGCCGTGCGGCTGGATCTGTTTGAGCCGGGGGAGATTGTGCCGGCCTTTTCCGTTACCGACGCGGTACGCGACGGCAAGGTCAACGCGGGTTATGTCTGGCTGGGCTACGATCAGGGCAAAATCCCCGCCTCCCCTCTGGTCAGCGCGGTCCCTTTCGGCATGGAACCCTGGGAGTACAGCGCCTGGTGGTACGAGGCCGGCGGCCGGCAACTGACCGAGCAACTATATATACCGCACAACATTCACCCTATTTACTGCGGCATGACCGGCCCGGAAACGGCCGGCTGGTTCCGCAACCCAATCAACTCCCTGGACGATATCAAAGGCCTGAAGATCCGCTTTGCCGGCCTCGGCGGCAAGGTCATCGAACGTCTTGGCGCCAGCGTCACCATGCTGCCCGGCGGTGAGATTTTCCAGGCGCTGGAAAAAGGCGCCATCGATGCGTCTGAGTTTGCCCTGCCGGTGGTGGATCAGACCCTGGGCTTCAACCGGGTGGCCAAGTACAACTATTACCCGGGCTGGCATCAGACCTTCACCGCCTCCCATCTGGTGGTAAACCTGGAAGCCTGGCGCGGGTTGCCCGCTGCTGACCAGGCCCTGCTGGAAGCCGGCTGCACAGCCGGGGTAATCCGCAACCTGGCCCGCTCCGAGGCGCTGCAGGGGTCGGTGATAGCTGGATTCAATCAACTGGGGGTCAGTGCTGAGGTACTGCCCACCGATATCCTGCAGACCCTGCAGCAGGTGGCCAACCAGGTGCTGGAGGAGGAAGCGGCCAACGACGCTGACTTTGCCGAGATCCTGGCCAGCCAGCGCGCCTTCAGGGCGGACTACGCACACTGGAAATCCCGCGCGTACCTGCCCCGGGACTTCTAGATGGCCGTTGACGACTACCTGCCGCATACCATCTGGTCAACCAGGCTGGACCGTTGCGTGCGCGCCGTCGGCAACGCGGTGTCGCTGATCTGGCTGGTGCTGCTGGCGGTGATTGTGGTCAACGTGCTGCTGCGTTATGTCTTC
>JANQOA010000143.1 GCA_028279305.1 Pseudomonadales bacterium | reverse complement strand
GCTGGGCTGCACCTGGTGCAGCAGGTCGTGCAGGGCTGCGAAATCTTATTGGCAGACGACTGTACCCTGCCCCTCAATCATGCAGCCAGCCAGCGGCGGCTGCCGGCATTGAGATTTGATAGCCGCAGCGGCCTGCTGAAACTGAACCGCCATTTTGACGGCGATGTGCTGAGCCTGTCCGGTCTGGCGGAAAACAGCCCTGCTCTGGGTGCTGCCGCGGCCGCGCTCAGCTACGCCCAGGACACCCAGTGCCAGGAGTTGGAATTTGTCCAGCACCTGCGCCAGGTTGCCAGTGACGAACTGGTACGCATCGACGCTCAATCCAGGCGTAATCTGGAGATTGACCAGCGTGCCAACGGGGCCACCGATCATACTTTGTATGCACTTATGGACAGCACCTGCACACCCATGGGCAGCCGGCTGCTAAACCGCTGGCTGAATGAGCCGTGCCGTGTACTGAAACAGGTGCTGGCACGCCAGGATTGGATCACCGAAGCCATCCACGCCCGGGTTGTGGAGCCCCTGCGGCAGAACTTACGCGGCGTCGGCGACCTGGAGCGTATCCTGACCCGCATAGCGCTGCGTTCCGCCAGTCCCCGGGATCTGGCCCGGCTGGCTGAAGCGTTGGCCGGGCTGCCGGCTCTGCACAGGGTTCTCAGCAGCCTGCAGCAGCCGCTCAACACATCCCTGCTGGATGCGCTGCCGGAATTTGCCGAACTCACGCGGCTGTTGCAGGGCGCTTTGGCGGACAATCCGCCGGCCACCACCCGCGATGGGGGCTTCATCCGGGCCGGCTACAGCGAGGATTTTGACGCCCTGGTGCAGCTCACCACCGGCTCCAGCGAGTGGCTGGCGCAACTGGAGGAAACCGAAAAACAGCGTACCGGCATCAACAGCCTGAAAGTGGGCTACAACCGCGTGCACGGCTACTACATAGAAGTCAGCAAGGCCAGCAATCAACAGGCTATCCCCGCCGAGTATGTCCGCCGGCAGACGCTGAAGAACGCGGAACGGTTCATTACACCGGAGTTGAAAACATTTGAAGAACAGGCGCTGAGTGCGCAGAGCCGGGCACTGGAACTGGAAAAGCAGCTATGGTCGGGATTGCTGGATGACGTTAACGCCCAGCAGCAGCCGCTGCGCCGGGCGGTGGACGCGCTGGCACGCCTGGACGTGCTGTCCTGTCTGGCTGAACGGGCGGTTACCCTGGGCTTCAGCGCGCCGCGTTTTCAACTGCATCACGGCATGGAGATTGAAGGCGGCTGGCATCCGGTGGTAAAGGCCGCCAGCACCGCGCCGTTTATCGCCAACAACCTGCATCTGCACGAACAGCGCCGCATGCTGGTGGTGACCGGCCCCAACATGGGTGGTAAATCAACGTTTATGCGGCAGACGGCGCTGATTGCCCTGCTGGCGTACTGTGGAAGTTATGTGCCCGCGGACAGCGCCACGCTGGGGCCGGTGGATCAGATTTTCACCCGCATCGGCGCGGCTGACGATCTGGCCGGCGGGCGCTCGACGTTTATGGTGGAAATGACCGAAACCGCCTACATCCTGCACAACGCCACCGAAGACAGCCTTATCCTGCTGGATGAAATCGGCCGCGGCACCAGCACCTATGACGGTCTGGCCCTGGCCTGGGCCTGTGCCCAGCACCTGGCCGACAACGCCCGTTCCCTGACACTGTTTGCCACCCATTATTTTGAGTTGACCAGCCTGCCCGACCAGTGCTCCGGCGTGGACAACGTGCACCTCACCGCCACCGAACACAACGGCGATATCGTGTTTCTCTACCAGGTGCAGGACGGCCCGGCCAGTCAGAGCTACGGCCTGCAGGTGGCCAAGCTGGCCGGCGTGCCCAGGGCGGTGATCCGCAGCGCCGCCGAGCGGCTGCGCAACTTTGAGCAGACCAGCTTCAATCCTCTGCAGCCCGATCTGTTTGCCGCAGCCCCTCCGGCCGCGCCTGAATCCGAGGTTGTCGAGTTTTTACGCGGTACGGACGTCGACGGGCTCAGTCCGCGTCAGGCGCTGGAGTTGCTGTACCGGCTGAAAGCCATGCCGGAACTGGATGAACCGGGGCGGGAATAAGCCTCGACAGCAGCAAACGATTCGCTAGAATAGCGGGCTTTATGCAAATCTGAGATGGTGTATGACCTTCGTCGTCGGTGAGAACTGTATTAAATGCAAACATACGGATTGCGTGGAAGTCTGCCCTGTGGACTGCTTCTACGAAGGCCCCAACATGCTGGTCATCCACCCTGACGAATGTATCGATTGCGCCCTGTGTGAGCCGGAATGTCCGGTGGAAGCCATTTTCTCGGAAGATGAACTCCCGGATGATCAGCAGCAGTTTCTGGAGCTGAATGCAGAACTGGCCGAGCAGTGGGACGTACTCACCGAAAAGAAAGATCCCCTGCCCGACGCTGAAGAGTGGAACGGCAAGCCGGACAAACTTGCCCTGCTGGAACGCTAGCGGAGCGTCCCCCGGCCAAGCATCGGCCGAGCTATTACCAGCGTTTAAGTGCCGTTAAGAGAACAACTGGTCCGGGTTCAGGCCGTGCTCTTCCAGGGCGCGGCGCAGGCGGCTCAGCGCTTCAATCTGGATCTGCCGTACCCGTTCCCGGGTTAAACCGATTTCCGCACCCACTTCCTCGAGGGTGGCGCGGTTATGGCCGCGCAGGCCAAACCGCCGGCTGATCACATCCTGATGTTTTTCGGACAGTTCGTTCAACAGCATGTCCAGTTTGCTGAACAGGTCCTTACGCTGCACCTGCACCGCAGGATCCGGCGAATTGTCATCCGCCACCATTTCCAGGCGGCTGCGGTCACCGGCTTCCCGGACCGCGTCGATAGAGTCCACCCGCTCGCTGAGTTTCAGCATGCGGCGTACCTCGTCCACCGGTTTCTCAATCAAGCGGGCAATGTCTTCCGCGGACGGTTCGTGGTCGAGTTTCTGCGACAGCTCGCGGCTGGCGCGCAGGTAGTAGTTCATTTCCTTGACCACATGCACCGGCAGGCGGATGGTGCGGGTCTGGTTCATGATCGCGCGTTCAATGGCCTGGCGGATCCACCAGGTGGCGTAGGTGGAAAAACGGAAACCCCGCTCCGGATCAAATTTCTCGACCGCGTGAATCAATCCCAGGTTGCCTTCTTCTATAAGATCCAGCAGCGACAAGCCGCGGTTGAGATAGCGGCGGGAAATTTTCACCACCAGGCGCAGATTACTCTCAATCATGCGCTTGCGGCCCTGTTCGTCACCTTTCCGGGCCAGGCGTCCGAAGTGTTTTTCTTCGTCAGCGCTGAGCAACGGCGCGTAGCCGATTTCCTGTAGATAAAGCTGCGTGGCGTCCGGAGAATCGTCCGCGCCGTCGTCTTTGTAGTTATCGTGATTAGCCGCCGCACCAAGGGAATCGATGACTGCGGTTTTTGCGTCCAGCTCGCTCATAGTTGCCTCCACCTAAAATCCTTTTTCA
>JANQOA010000136.1 GCA_028279305.1 Pseudomonadales bacterium | reverse complement strand
GGCCTCATAGTTCTTGGCATGGCGCAGCGCCACCACCCGTTCCGCCAGCTTCACCACCGCCACGCGCACATCGTCGATCAGCGCCGCCAGCATGCCGCGGATGTTTTCCACCTGGTCGCGCCGCTCTTTTTCCAGCAGCGCTGAATTGGACAACTCAAGCAGGCTGGTGCCCGCCATGGACGCCACCGCATGGGCAATATCGCTGGCTTCAGCACCGGCCACATCGCTGAACTCCCGTTCGCCGAATTGATTGGTGCGCACCAGCCGGTAAATCAGGGCGGCTTGTACGGACGCCTGATCCATATTCAAACCGGCTACGGTTTCAGCAAGTTCCAGGCTTTTATTTAGAAAGTGAGGGTTGGTTGAAATCAGCCACTGGCAGGTCTGCTGCAGTACCGCCGGGTTCAGATGCGGGCGCTGGTCACACAACTGCGACAGCCACTGCGCCACATCCACCTCGCCGTCGTCTCCCACTGGTGCGGCTTCGCGTACCTTCACCATACCCGCTTACCTCGTTGTCTGAAACGCTTGTCCCAATCCGTCAAAAACCGATCAACACGCACTGTCAAAACAGTCTGTCATATTGATCGCTCAAAATAGCCCATGGTCTCCACATGCGCCGTATGCGGGAACATGTCGTAGATACCTGCCCGGCGTAAGGCAAAACCGGAGCGCTGCAACAGCTGTGCATCCCGCGCGAAACTGGCTGGATTACATGACACGTATACGATTTTGCCGCCCTCGAAACGCTGCATCCACGCCTCCAGATTGGGCCCCGCCCCGCTCCGCGGCGGGTCCAGCAACAACGCCTGCAAGCCCCCGGGCAACTCCCATTGCTCGCCGTAAAGATCCGCCGCGGCGAATTGTACACTATTCACCATGCCATTCCGTTGCGCATTGTAGTTGGCGCTGGCAACCGCGTCGGTTGAGGCTTCAAACCCCTGCACCAGGGCACCCGCCCGGGCCAGCGGCAGACTGAAGTTGCCGATGCCGCAAAACAGATCCGCCACCCGGCAACCGTTGATGTTGCCCAGGTAGGCCAGCGCATCCGCCACCAGCAGCTGGTTCATCGGCAGATTAACCTGGGTGAACTGGTGAGGCTTGAAGCGCAGATCCAGCCCATGCGCCGGCAGCAGATAATTCAGCCAACCCGGCGCGCCGCCGTCCAGTGTATGCAGGGAATCGTAACCGCCCGGCTGCAGCAGCACCTGCGCCTGCTGCTGCTGTTGGAAAGTGCGCCACAGCGCCAGATCCCCTGCGCTCATGGGCGCCAGATGGCGCACCATCAAAACCGCTTGATGGTCCCCCTGGGCAAATTCGATCTGCGGGACCTGGGCGGCAATGCTGAGGCTGCTGATGGTCTCCTGCAACGGCTGCACCAGGCGGCTGAGCTGCGGTGTCAGTACTTCACAATGGGACAACCGGGCAACCCGGTTGCTGAATGATTCGCGGAAACCCACCAGCACCCGTTCTCCCACCAGCCGCACGCCTAAACGGGCCTTGCGCCGGTAGCCCAGGCGGCCGCGGCTGCGCGGCGGCGCCCAACCGTGCACCCGCACCTCATGCTTCTGCAATTCCTCAGCCAGATGCTGCTGTTTCAACTGCAGCTGCCGGGCGTGGCTGAGATGGTGCAGGCTGCAGCCGCCGCACCGCGGGAAAAAGCCGCATGCCGGCGCACGCCGGTGGCGGTTCGCAGTGGAGACTTCCAGCGCATCCGCAAACAGCACGCCGCGCCGGCGTTTCAGGATGCGTGCACGGACGGTTTCGCCCGGCAATGCGTTACGCACCTGCACCTGGCGGGTGTCCAGCTCAGCAACACCCAAACCCTCGTGGGTGAGCGCGTTAACCTGCAGGTCCACTTCGCGGGGTGTTGCGGCGCGCCTGCTCACGAACGGCCGCCGCTGCCGCCGTCAGCACCCGGCTCCCAAAGCTGCCGGCTGATCAGCGGCCGCGGGCCCAAGAGCGGGGCCAGCGACTTGCCGTTAATCACGCGCGCCGCGCGGCGTACTTCGGCGGAGCTGAAATCCCGTGCCCCGATACTGCGCAGTACCCGCCCGCTGAACACACCATCGTTGTCCGCGGCAGCACTGGTCAGGCTGAAGCCCTGCTCGCTGATATATTCATAGCTGCCACTGTCAGCAACCTGCTCACCGCTTTGGGCATCGTGCAGAAAGTCCAGCCCGTAACCGAGATTTTGCAACAAAATTAGCTCGTAACTCCTTAATATTTCAGCAATTTCAAGACCTTCTTGAAGTTGCGCCAGCCCCTTCAGCGTGGCCGCAAAAATCTCTTCATCACCCTGCTGATGGGACAGCAGGCGGTCGATCAGTTCCAGCACATAAAAGCCGGCGCTCAACCCATTGCCGGTTAACGAGAACATGCGGCCGGGCTCAAAGGAGATGCCGGTGAGCAGCGTGCCGCGTCCGCTGCAGGCCAACGTGCCGGTGGCAAAAGGTTGTATGCGGGTGGGCCTGCGGCCGCGTTTGATACCGCGCATGACCACGCTCAAGAGCCCTTGTTGACGGGTGAAATAACGCACGATGGCACTGGTTTCCCGGTACGGTCGTACATGTATCACCAACGCTTGCAGATCCTGGAAACGCATCACCTGCCGTGGGCGGCGTCAGTCGTACCCCAACCGCCGCATTTGCTGAATATTGTTGGTCCAACCTTTGCGCACTTTAACCCATAAATGCAACATGACTTTGCGCTGCAACAGGGTTTCGATGTCTTTACGCGCTTCACTGCCGATCAGTTTCAGGCGGGCGCCGGATTTGCCCACCACAATGCGCTTCTGACTGTCCCGTTCAATGTAAATGTCCGCATGGATTTCGGTCACGTTACCGCTACTGTCAAAGCGTTCCACCACTACTGCGGCGCTGTGGGGTATTTCATCCCCCAATTGCCGCATCAGCTTTTCGCGGACAATTTCTTCCACCATCTGGCGCTCGGTCTGATCAGTGACCTCTTCTTCGTCAAACAGGTGCGCATGGGGAGGCAGGTAGGCAAACACAACTTTGCGGAAGTCCTCCACCCCTTCATTCTTTAAAGCACACACCGGCACAATCTCGGCAAACGCACCGGTGGCATGCAGGTGCTCCATCTGCGGCAACAATTCACTTTTGCTGGCCAACAGATCTATTTTACTGAGCACGGCAATGGACGGCTTGCCGGACGTCTGCAGCATGCGCAGTACCTGGTCGTCTTCCTCCGTCCACTTACCGCTCTCCACCAGCATCACGCGCACGTCCACATCACGCAGCGCCGCTTTGGCGTTGCTGACCATGTATTGATTGAGGGCTTTGTCCGTACGCGCGTGAATGCCGGGGGTGTCCACATATATGGCCTGGTACCTGCCTTCAGTATCCACGCCCAGAAGATTCTGCCGGGTGGTCTGCGGGCGGCGGGAGGTGATGCTGATTTTCTGCTGCAGCACATGGTTCAAAAGCGTGGATTTACCCACGTTGGGCCGCCCCAGCAGCGCCACGTAGCCGCAATGGAATTGCTCTTCCGGCATGCTGCCGCTTACGTCTTCTGCTTTAACAGGGATGCCAACATGGCGGCGGCGGCGGCTTTCTCAGCGGCCCGCCTGGATTTCCCCGTTGCTGAACAATTTTGTTTCAGTTTGGCCACTTCGCAAATCACAAGGTAAGTGCGCTGGTGATCAGCACCGCTGACTTCCTCCACCCGGTACTCGGGCAGGCCCAGTTTGTGCGCCTGCAGATACTCCTGCAACTGGGTTTTGGCATCTTTCAGGTCCGCCAGGCTGTGGTCATTTATATGCTTAATGCGTTCGGCAAACAACAGCTGCACGATATCCGCGCAGGCTTCGATGCCGCTGTCTTCATGCACCGCGCCGATCACCGCTTCAAAAGCATCCGACAGGATCGACGTGCGGTTGCGGCCGCCGCTCTTGCGTTCACCCTCACCCAGCCGCAAAAAGGGCGCCAGATCTATCTCTCCGGCTACTTCTGCCAGGGTTTTGCCTTGTACCAGGCTGGCGCGCATCAGCGACAGGGCATCTTCACGGACGTCGGGATAGCGGCTGAACAACAGAGAGCCGATCAGGTAACCCAGTACCGCGTCACCAACAAATTCCAGCCGTTCGTTGTGTTGTTTGGAAAAGCTCTTGTGGGTGACCGCCTGCAGCAGCAGAGCGGGGTCCTTGAACTCGTAATTTATGCGCTGCTGCAGCTTAATCAGTTTCTTACTGCGGCACTTACCCACTGCGTTTATTTAAAAACCCGCTGCTCACCGAAGACAAGTACAACATCGATGTTGTAGAAGAGGTGTTCCCGAATTTCATAATTGATATCGATCAGCGTCTGCGCCCTGTCCCGCTTGATGGTAATCATTTCGTTGACGGGCACCTTAAAGTTCTCAACGCGGAACTGTTTCTTGAAGTGCTCCATGATCTGGCCCTTGGACATTACCGCATGGACTTCACTGGTGGGCAAACGGTCCGCTACGGATTGCACAATGCGGTAGTCGATATAGTGCGGACCAATCCGCAGGGCGGCTGAGGCAAACGCCACGATCAGTACCACCCAGACCAACCAGCCCCATTTTGACATGCCTAACTGGTGTTGTGGGCCAGGCATTCTGTATACCTTCACAATCAGATCCTTTTGTTCAACTAGCTGACAATGTCATCCGCGCAGGCGCGGATGTTAGCGCGGGAACCAGTAAGATGCATCAGGTTCAAAATTACCGGAATAAGCGCACAAATGTCTCTAAAGCATAGTGCACAGGCCACAATCCTTAAATTAAGTCAGTCCAGCCAGCGGTTGCGGGAAAAATTGGGCATGGCCAGCCCCGGTTCTTTGTGCAGCCAGACGGCCACTGCTTTGCCGACTATGTTTTCTTCGGACGCCAGCCCCCAGCTGCGGGAATCTTCGCTGCGGTCGCGGTTGTCCCCCATCATCAGGTACTTGCCCGGCGGGATTTCCCAGGAACGGGTGCGCTCACGCCCGCGGTGCTTGAGAATGGAGTGGGTCTTACCGTCGATGGTTTCAGTGTATTCGCACACCCGGCCGCGGTTGCACAGCGCGTCGTCCTCGCCAACCAGTTCGTATTGCAGGCGCTCGCCGTTGATGTACAACGCCTTGTTTTCATAAACAACCCGGTCGCCGGGCACCCCAATCACCCGCTTGATAAAGTAGCGCGGGTCGTGAGGCGGCACAAACACCATCACATCGCCGCGGGCAGGATCATCCACGTCCAGAATTTTGGTACCGAACACGGGCAGCCGCAGCCCGTACGTATACTTGTTGACCAGGATAAAGTCTCCCACCAGCAGCGTGGGCACCATGGATTCTGACGGGATCTGATAAGGCTCGGCGAGAAAACTGCGCAGCAGTAGTACAAACATCAGTACCGGAAAAAACGACTGCGCGTACTCAACCACGGCGGGGTCAGCGGCTTCCGGATCCCTGGCCCGGCGTTTTTTGCGGAAGGCCAGCACATCCACCAGCCAGATCAAGCCACAGGCGGTAACCACCCAGAACAGGATATAGGGTAAATCAATATCCATGGTTCAGCGTTCTACTTTCAGCGCCGCCAGAAAAGCTTCCTGGGGGATCTCCACGCGTCCCAGTTGTTTCATACGTTTCTTTCCTTCTTTTTGCTTTTCCAACAACTTCTTCTTGCGGGATACGTCACCGCCGTAACATTTGGCGGTAACATTTTTGCGCAGAGCTTTGACCGTCTGCCGGGCAATCACCTGGCCGCCGATGGCGGCCTGCACGGCCACGTCAAACATCTGCCGCGGAATCAGCTCTTTCATTTTTTCCGCCAGCGCACGGCCGCGTGCCTGGGCCTGTTCGCGGTGCACAATGCTGGCTAACGCATCAACTTTGTCGCCGTTGATGAGGATGTCCAGTTTAACCAGTTGTGCGGCTTCAAAGCGGGTGAATGAGTAGTCCAGCGAAGCAAAGCCGCGGCTCACCGACTTCAGCCGGTCGAAAAAATCCATCACCACTTCGTTCAGGGGCATCTCCCATTGCATCGACACCTGGCCCTGGGAGAACTGCATGTTCTTCTGCACGCCGCGGCGTTCCACGCACAGGGTCATGACATTGCCGACATAATCCTGGGGCACCAGGATGTTTACCTCGGCAATGGGTTCGCGCATCTCCCGATAGTTGGGCGGGATGCGTGACGGATTATCCACCTGTACCACCGAGTCATCCGGCATGGCAACTTCGTACACCACGGTAGGAGCGGAAGTAATCAGATCCAGGCCGTATTCCCGCTCCAGGCGCTCCTGAATGATTTCCATGTGCAGCATGCCGAGAAAACCGCAGCGGAAGCCAAAACCCAGCGCATCGGATGACTCCGGCTCGTAGAATAACGAGGCGTCGTTAAGCACCAGCTTTTCCAAAGCCTCGCGGAAGCTTTCAAAGTCATCGGAGTTGACCGGAAACAAGCCGGCATAAACCTGGGGCTTGACCCGCGCAAAGCCCGGCAGCTGCTCAACGTCCGGGGACTTTGCCAGCACCAGGGTATCACCCACCGGCGCGCCGTGAATATCTTTAATACCCGCTACCGTGTACCCCACCTCCCCGGCGCTGAGGCTGTCCGCGGTTTCACGCTTGGGGGTAAAGCGGCCTACATCGTCCACCACGTGGGTCTTGCCGGTGGACTTGACGAGGATTTTGTCACCCTTTTTAAGCTCACCGTGCATCACCCTGACAAGGGAGACCACACCCAGGTAATTGTCGAACCAGGAATCGATAATCAGCGCCTGCAGATCACCGCCGGGATCCCCCGCCGGTGCGGGAATGGCATCCACCAGATGTTCCAGTAGGGCATCCACACCAAGCCCGGTTTTGGCGCTGACCGTCTGGATACCGCTGACATCGAGGCCGATAATTTCTTCGATCTCAGCCGCCACGCGCTCCGGCTCCGCCTGGGGCAGGTCTATTTTGTTCAGTACCGGAAGCACTTCCAGGCCCTGCTCGATGGCGGTATAGCAGTTGGCTACAGACTGCGCCTCAACACCCTGGGCGGCATCCACCACCAGCAGCGCACCCTCGCATGCGGACAGCGAACGCGACACCTCGTAGCTGAAATCCACGTGGCCCGGCGTGTCGATAAAATTCAGTTGATAACGCTGACCGTTGCTGTGGTCGTAATGCAGGGTCACGCTCTGCGCTTTGATAGTGATTCCCCGCTCGCGTTCCAGATCCATGGAATCCAGCACCTGGTCCGCCATTTCCCGGTCGGTCAGCCCGCCGCACATCTGGATGAAGCGGTCCGCCAGAGTCGACTTGCCGTGGTCGATATGGGCAATGATTGAAAAGTTGCGTATGAACGCGATATCCGGCACGTATGACAACCGATATGCAGCAGTAAAGGCGCGCGAGTTTAGCTTATCCCCGCGCGCCTTAGTAGTCTCATGGGCAGGGGCCGCTAGCCGTCAACCCTCAGGGCCAGAAACACCTGACGGCCTTCACGCAGCACCAGCACCGGGACGGTGCGGCCGGTAGGCAGTTCATCAGCAATTTCGGTCAGACGCTTGGCGCTGTCCACTGCCTGATGGTTGATGCGGGTGACAATATCACCGGCACGGATGCCCGCCTCTTCCGCTTCTTCCCGGGCTTCCACTACCCGCACACCGGCGTCCAGGTCCAGCCGCGAGAGTTCATCATTGCTGAGATCCCGCACCACCAGCCCCAGCTTACCGCTGCTGGCCGGACCGAAGCTGCCGGTGCCCGCCTGTTCGTCCACCGCGGCAAGTTCACCCACTTTCAGATCGAGCTGCATGGTTTTGCCGTCGCGGACCAGTTCAATCTCCGCCTGTTCACCGGCCCGCACCCGGCCGACGTTGTAAGGCAGTTCAGACGACCGCTCTATGGAACGGCCGTTAAATTTGGTGATGATGTCCCCTTCGCGCAGGCCGCCGGCTTCCGCCGGGGTGTTTTCGAATACCTTGCTGATCAAAGCACCGTGGGGGCGGTCGAGGCCAAAACCTTCAGCCAGATCCCGGTTCACTTCCTGGATCATTACCCCCAGCCAGCCGCGGGAGACTTTGCCGTCGTCGCGCAGTTGCTGCGCCACTTCCATGGCCACATCAATGGGAATGGCGAACGACACACCCATAAAGCCGCCGGAGTTGGAGAAGATCTGGGCGTT
>JANQOA010000130.1 GCA_028279305.1 Pseudomonadales bacterium | reverse complement strand
AGGGCTGCGTGTGAATAGCAGAGTTTCAGGACCGTCGCCGACAGGAAGTCGGCGCCGGAGCCTACAGGGATGTATTTACGGCGTTCCTGAAACTCCCCTGCTATTCACAAAGCAGCCCGGGCAGAACTGAAAAACCAAAACTTCTCATCCTGGCTGAGCTATCCCATGAATCATAAACGCCGCAAACTTAGGCCCCGGCACATATCCAGTTTCCTTCTGCAATATATTGAACCCGGCATCGCGAAGAAGGTCATCAGCGCGGCGGGTCAAATGACAGCCTCCGCCAACTTTTTTCCAGAACGGTTCGATGCGCCGTTGCCATTTAACGATGTGCGGCTCATCGGACCGGCCGTGTTCAACAAAGATCATCAAACCCTGGGGTTTCAGGACCCTGCGCATCTCGGCGACCGCGCGGTAGGGATTCGGGATGCTGCACAGGGTCCAGGTGCAGACAACGCTGTCCACCGAGTTATCTTCCAGCGGCAGTGATTCACCCGACAGGCCCAGCACTTCCACCGGCATGTTGACCTGTTCAGCCCGCTCCCGGGCTTTGCTGGTGAGTTCCGCGGCCGGATCCACACCGGTGACCGAGCGCACCGCGTCGCTGTAGTGGCTGAGGTTCAGTCCGCTACCGATGCCAATCTCCAGAACGTCACCCCGGGCTTCACTGACATAGCGCTGGCGCAGATCCGTCATTGGCGGCTGCGAGCAGGCCAGATCAATTATTTTTGGCAGAACATATTTGTCGTATAAAGAAGTCATAGACACTCCAGGTATGGCTTCAGGCGGCAAACGCCTCTGCGCAAGCCGGCCGCGCCAGCAGGCGGTCGATATACGCGGTCAGGTGCGCCATGTCATCACCCACTACGCCCAGACGCCCGCTCATAATGCAGGCGTGGCCCAGCATAATGTCCGCGGCGCTGAATTCACCGGCCACATAATCCTGGTTCTGCAATGCTTCATTAACCGGTGCAAGGGCCTTGCCCAGCAATTTTTTCGCTTGCTGCAATACCGTTTCGTCACGGCGGTCCGGCGGCAGCAACAGCGTCTGCACCACGATCGTGTTGATGGGCGGCATGACCATGCCTTCACAATAGTGGAACCATTGCAGGTAGGCGGGAAACTCGGCGTCGTCGACGGCAGGCTTCAGCTTGCCGGGCGCGTGGCGCGCCAGGACGTACTCAATGATCGCCCCGGATTCGTAGATCTGCACGTCATCGTCATCCAGCACCGGCACCCGGCCCAGCGGGTGCCGCTTGCGGTGATCTGCGGACTTCAGGTCTTCCGGATGAAAACGCATGGCGTTCATCTCAAACGGCAGGTCCAGTTCCTTCAGCAGCCAGACAATCCGGCCGGCACGGCTGTTGGGGGCGTAGTGCAGGGTCAGCATGATGTTTTTCTCCCGTCAAGTGTTGAATCTTTTACACGTCGTTTTATAGCATGCTCAGCCCGTTTAGGCAGGTGCGTAAAGTTATGTTGAATTACAGCCAGGTTGGTGACGTCAGCGTTCTGAACCTCGACGACGGCAAAGCCAACGCCGTGGGTCACAACTTCATCGACGCGGTTAACGAAGGTTTGGACAAGGCGCTGCAGGACAGCCGCGGAGTGCTGATCAGCGGGCGCGAAGGCGTTTTTTCGGCAGGTTTTGATCTGAAGGAGTTTGAAAAAGGGCCGGATGCCACCACCGCCCTGGTCGGCCGCGGAGCTGAGATGCTGCTGCGGCTGTTTTGCCACCCGCAGCCCGTTGTCGCCGCTTGCGCCGGCCATGCGGTGGCGGCTGGCGCGTTTACGCTGTTGGCCAGCGACACGCGGTTGGGCGCTGCCGGTGATTTCAAGATCGGCTTAAACGAAACCGCCATCGGCATGTCGCTGCCGGTTTTTGGCGTGCAACTGGCCATCGCCCGGTTGTCCAAACGCCACCAGACCGCGGCAGTTGTACAGGCGCGCATGCTGTCTCCCGAAGCAGCCCGGGATGCCGGATTTCTCGACGAAGTTGTGGCGCCGGACCGCCTGCTCGACCACGCCATGGGCGTGGCCAGCGAACTGGCTGCTTTACCCGGTGACGCCTACGCGGCCAACAAGCTGGCTGTGCGGCAACCCTACATCCAGGCGATCCGCGCCAGCCTGCCGATAGACACTTAACGCAGGTCGCGCTGGCGCATCTGGTCCGCGCGCCGTTGCATGCGCTGCAGGGCCCGCGCCCGCTCCTTGGCGGTCATACCCTGGAACTGCCGGCGCAACTGCTGGCGCTGCTCGGCAGGCAGACTTTTGGAGCGGCGCAGGCTGTTGCGCATGCGCCGCTGCTGCTGCGGAGTGAGTTTGCGGAACGCCTGCCAGCGCGCCAGCAGGCGCTGGCGTTGTTGCTGGTCCAGACCCTGCCAGCGTTCAAATCTCAGCAGCATCCGCTCGCGCTGTTGATTGTCCATTTGCAGCCAGCGCTGCGCACCCACCGACAACCGTTGCTGCCGCGCTTCCGCCAACGTATCCCAGTTGTCTTCATACTGCTGCAGCACCGCCTGCTGGTCGTTGCTGAGTTCCTGCCAGCTCACCGCCCAGGCGGGCGCGGTGAGCAGACTGGCGCTGATCAGGCAGCTCATCAGAATAGCGCGGAAATTCAACCGTGACTTCATGGTTGCGCCTCCTCTTGTTCCACCGGCACGGGTTCAGGCTCCACGTCGTGCAGGTCCAGGGGATCAAGCCAACCGGCATGGCTGTCTTCAACCATGGCCCCCAGAAAATCAAACAACGACAGCATTTCAGCTTGCTGCCCGCTGTCCCGGCTTGGGTTTCCCGCAGGGTCCGCAGCCCCCGCCTCACCGGGAAGCGCGGGTTGTGCCGGTAAATTGCTGCTTAGTACTAACGTCATCATCAAACCCGTTTTAACCCAACCCTTTTCAACCCGACGGCGGGTAAGGGCTCTCATCTTCCATCGCAACCATCCAGGCAACAAATTCCAACTCCTCCAGTAATTCCACATCCTGGGCCACCACCAGATCCAGATCGTCAGCAACCGGCAACTGTTGCACCGGTGACTGTAAAAGAATGCCAACCGCCAGCACCGTTGCCGCAGCCGCCCCGGCGCCGGCCCACCACGACCACACCCCGGGTGTCCGCCCGCCGGTGTCCGCGGCAGCCACCGCGGCGCGGCGGTGTTGCGCTAACTGTTGTGTAACGTGGGGAGGCAGATCCGCCTCCTGCCGGCGCAGCTGCTCACCCAGCCTGGCCGCCCACTCCTCGTTGTCTGGTTTTTCATCGGTCATGCGATCAATTCTCCTAATTGCTCACGCAGCGTGTGTACCGCCCGTGAGTAGTGGGTTTTCACGCTCCCCTCGCTGCAGCGCATGGCTGCTGCGGTATGTTTGACATCCATTCCCTCCCAGGCGCGTAACATAAAAGCCTGCTGCTGGCGCTGCGGCAGGGCGGCTATGGCCTGCAGCATGGCGTCGCGGTTGCGCGCCGTGCGATGCCCGTGTTCAGGCGTGTCCTGTTCGGCGCCCGGGGCCTGTTCAATTGGATCTTCCAGCCGCGCGTCACCCTCTTCCGTGCGCCGGCCTGGTACCCAGGCAAACCAGCGGTTGCGCAAACTTGCGGCGCGGTGGAAGTCGGTAATGCGGTTGCGCAGAATCCGGTAAAACAGCGGCGGCCACTCATTTTGCGGCTTGTCCGCATAACGGCGCGCCAGCGTCATCATCACATCCTGCACAATGTCCAGCGCGTCGTCGGGATTTTTCACTGCGACCAGTGCCATGGCATAAGCCCTCTTTTCTACTTCGCTCAAAAACTGATTCAGTTGCGCAGCGTTGCTCATAGGGAAAAACCGGCAGCCGCATATTCGGACGCAGTACATGCCCGCGGCAATCCGCGGGCATGCACGGCGGCCTCAATGCCGCCTCTACTGCTGATCTTCCGCCAGCGCAAATACAAACCCTGCTCTTCCAGTAGTCAGTTCCTGGGAGCCTACATTGTACTTGCCTTGCGAGGTGATGCGATGCAGCAGCCGTCCGGCATCCAACTGACTGATCAGTTCGTCAACCAGGTCGGCAAAGCCACGGTATACATGCACTTCACCGGCACCCCGCACTTTGACGGCGTACACACCCATACCGTCAGCCGGGGCCAGCAGTGCAACCTGAGTGAGTTCATCGATAAACGCTCTGGGCACACCGCGCACGTGCAGGGCTTTGCGGGCGTCTTCGAGATCAACGTCAATGCGTTCCGGACTGATGCTGACAAAAGGCTCCACGGTACCCTGTTGCCAGCCTACCTTCAGCACCGCGGCACGCATATCGGTGTTCACCTCGATAATCGTACGGGCGAGAAAATCCGCCGGTGCTGCGCCAAATGCGTTGACCAGCCCGCGCACGCGTACCAGTTCACCCGCGGCCGGCGAGTTCAGGTTCTGGGTATCGATTTCATAGAAAGCCGGGTCGGCATCATCCGCTGCTGAAACCCCGGTACCGGCAAAGTTGTATACCGCCGGCCGGCGGCCGTTCAACGCAAACAGATCAACCGCCAGCGGTGTACTCTGCACAACTTCAGCACTGAGCTGATTCATGTGCATGCGCACGCGGCCGGCTTGCAGCTCGCTGTCGCTGCTGAATTCACCCCACGCGGTGATACGCTGTCCAACGGAAATACTCTGGATGCCGGGCAGGTCCAATCCCGGTGCGGAGACGCTTGTGTCTGCCGTCAGGTTAACGGTAAACGTTCCGCGGAACACCCGGCGGCCATCGGCAAATTCCACCTGGGCACCCTTCACCGTCAGCACGTCGCCGCTTCTGGCTGCCACGACACCCAACACCACATCCGCATCCGTCCACGGCACGGAAGAACCGGCAACAACAGTATCAGCCATCATGCCGCTACCGTTAACCGCCCCCAGCGCAACTACCGGGGCGGCGGTGGGCAGAATTGCCAGGGCTTCCAGGCCAGCGTCACCCACATAGCCGGTGCCGTCCACGTCGTATTCCGTGTTGTCATTCACATGCAGGGTAAATTCGCCAAACTGACCGGTTCTGTGGCGGAACGGGCGCACGTTCAACAGCACTTCCTGCGCCTGCACATCCACCGCGGCCAGCACACCCCGCACGCGGTGCTGCCGGTCGGCTTCCAGTTCGGGGGTTGCCAGCAACAAGGGGTCAACCACTACCACCGGCGGGGTTTCTTCCAGCATGATTTCGTTGGACGCTTCCAGATCAAAATCCAGGCTGAAGGCCGCCGGTATGCCGCGCGCAATACGGATCACGTCGCTGGTGGTGAGCTGCAGGCGCATATCGACCACACCGAGGGGCTGGCCCTGGCTGTCAACCGCCTGCACCGCAACCGCCGCGCCGCTGTCGTCCTGCACCATAATGTCATGGTTGGTAAAATCCAGTTCAATGCTGGCGCTGGTATAAATGCCGGCGGGGACTGTGGCCACGGTCAGAAACTCGGTGACTTCAGTCAGTTCCGCAAAGTCCACCGAAGTGCTCAGCGGCAATGCCTGAACCACGTCACCGTTGTCCCGGGTCAAGCTTAAGGACAGTACATCTACCGTGTAGGTCAGAAAGTCGCCTTCCGCATCAGTCAGGGTAACAATCAGTTCACCGGTTTCAGAACCGCTATCCTGGGGGTCAGCCAGCGCTTCAACACTGCTGCCGCTGCCGCCGCCGCAACCCGGCGCCACCATCAGCATCAACAACAGCACCACGCCCATGGCCAACTGCCACAGCGGCTGCATGGGCGCCCT
Source organism: Pseudomonadales bacterium (assembly GCA_028279305.1). Taxonomy (GTDB): domain Bacteria; phylum Pseudomonadota; class Gammaproteobacteria; order Pseudomonadales; family Azotimanducaceae; genus UBA4421. The sequence goes on along the minus strand of JANQOA010000130.1, from coordinate 9,456 downwards.
GCCAGCCCTGCGGGCGGGGCGCAACGTAAAGTTTGCCTGCTGCAAGGGCAGCGGACTGATTGGACGAGACATAAGCTTTCTCCTACAAATTTCAGCTTGTAGGGCAAAAAACGCTTATGCAGACGTATGGTTGACCCGGGCCGGGCCGGTTTTTTGTAAGGATTGGTAAGTTGTTAACCCCGTCACATGACGGTTGCGGGGTCAGCTGATCAGGCGGACTTTTCGTGTATGTGATCGGGAACGCTGAAAAAAGCCCGGCGTTTCTGCGGGCGGGCGATACGGGTTTCGCGGCAATCAGCCTTCAGCAGGCAGCTGTAACAGGACAGCACGGGGATCATGGCAAACGCTGACAGCAGCATGCCGACGCCTTCCAGGCCGGCGCCGCTGGTGTACCACTGCTCGTGGAAATGCGGCGCCATTTTGAAAAACCCGGCAAAGTAGAAAAACATCACTGCTGTGGTGGCAATGGCGAATAATCGCGCCACGTTAATGCTGATATGGCGGAACAGGGCAACAAAGGCCAGCAAAGCGCCGGCGCCGTACAAGGCGATAAAATGGGTATGGTTGGGAATAAAAAAATGCAGCACCGCGAGAGCCAGTAGGAAAAATCCGATCACTGCATTAATCATTCGCATATGCTGGGCAACCTCTCTCGTTGTTGCTTGCTCAATTTATGTCCGCGAGTCATGTCCGCAAGAATTTAGACTCTTTTACTCGCCTCAAATTCACCTTCGCCGGCAGTTTATGGCACCCGGCTTAGATTTCAGCAGCATATCCATATGCGAGCGCCATTATTTTTTTAAGGATATATCGGAGTCAACAGGTTTGTTACACAAAGTGACAAAAAATGCGTAAAAACTCATATTTCCGGGCAAAAACGTAATCCGAATATAATCAAACATATCTTGACACATGCTGATTATGCGAAAAAAGCATAGATAACCGATGTAGTCAGCCGATTTTTGCTGACTGCCCGCCATCCACCGGCAGTTCAACGCCGGTGATAAAGCCCGCTTCATCCGAGGCCAGAAACAGCGCAGCATTGGCCACGTCCCAGGCGCTGCCCATGGCCGCGCCCAGGGGTACCGCCCGGTTGCGCCGCTCGATGACCTCCTGCCGGTCCTGACCCGCGGCAACATAACCCTCAATGGCCATGGGTGTGTTCATCAGCCCGGGCATAATCACGTTGGCACGGATGCCGTATCTGGCGTTGTTCATGGCCAACGCGTGCGTGTATGCGTTCAACGCTGCTTTCGACGCCTTGTATGCGGTGATGTTGTGAGCGCTGCAAACCGCGGCCACCGACGAAATGTTGGTGATGACCCCGCTGCCGCGGCTGCGCATGTGCGGTACCACCGCGCGGCACATATACATCACGGCCTTGGCATTGGTGTCGAATACCCGGTCCCAGGTTTCATCGGAAACCCGCAACGGGCCGGCATCTCCAAAACCCACACCGACGTTATTGTGCAGCACATCGATGCGCCCGTAGTCGCTGATGATCTTGTCCGCCACCGCGGTACACGCGGCCGCGTCCGTTACATCCAGTTCGTAAGCCGCCGCGCTGCCGTGCGCAGCCTCTATCAGGCTGACCGTCTCCCGTGCTGATTCCAGCACTTTATCCAACACCGCCACAGCCGCGCCTTCCTCAGCAAACCGCAGCGCCGTAGCCCGGCCGTTGCCGATGGTTGCACCCGGTGTCTGGCCGCCGCCGACCACCACCGCAATCTTGCCGGCTAAACGTCCCATCCCGGTAAACCCTCATCCGCCTGCACGCCGAAACTGTTTAACGCCATGGATACCAGATTGTACTGGCCGACGGTAAACACGAGATCCATCATCTGTTCCGTGTTGTAGTACTGCAACAGCGCCTGCCAGGTCTCGTTGCTGACGTGGGCGTCCGCGTGCAGTTCATCCGTGGCTTTGAACAGCAGGCGGTCCTGATCGCTGATGCCGCTGGTCTCAGGTCCGGTTTTGCAGGAGCGGATCTCATCATCACTCATGCCCGCCTGGCGGGCGATCAACACGTGCTGGCCCCACTCGTAACCGGCCTGGCAAAGATAGCCGATACGCAGGATCAGCAACTCGCGGTCCCGCACGCTTAGAGTTGATTTACCCAGAATATGGTTGGCAAACACCATCCAGCGTTTTGCCAGCGCCGGATGGTTTGCCAGGGTGCGGAAGATATTCAGCACCCGGCCCTGACTGACAAATGGCTTCATGACTTCTGCCGCTGCCGGTGACCATTGGTCTTCGTTTAACGCCGGTATCCTCGATTCTTGCAGACGCATATGTGTTCCCCCTGAATCTTTGTTCCAAAGCCGCACCAAGTTATATAGTGTTTGTTGCCGGTTGATAAGGGGAAACGCAAATATGGAACAACAGAACGACCAGGCGGTGCTGCAGGAGCAGCACGACCGTGTGCTGGTGATCACCATCAACAGGCCGCAGGCGCGCAACGCGGTGGACGGTCCCACCGCGACGCTGCTGGCCAACGCATTCAGCGAATTTGACCGTAACAAAGAGCTGGACGTCGCTATACTGACCGGAGCGCAGGGCACCTTCTGCGCGGGCGCGGATTTAAAAGCGGTGGCCAGCGGCAGCGGCAACACGGTGCGTTTGGACGGCAACGGCCCGATGGGGCCCACCCGCATGCTGCTCAGCAAACCGGTGATCGCCGCGGTGGAGGGTTACGCGGTTGCCGGCGGCATTGAGCTGGCGGCCTGGTGTGATCTGCGTGTAGCCGCCCGTGACGCGGTATTCGGCGTGTTCTGCCGCCGCTGGGGAGTGCCGCTGGTCGACGGCGGCACCATCAGGCTGACCCGCCTGCTGGGCACCAGCCACGCCATGGACCTGATTTTAACCGGCCGCGGCGTCAGCGGCGATGAAGCGCTGAGCATGGGACTGGCCAACCGTCTCACCGAGCCGGGGCAAGCCCTGCAGGGTGCCCTGGAACTGGCGCAGCAGTTATGCCAGTTCCCGCAGTTATGCATGCGCAACGACCGGCTGTCCGCCTACCGCCAGTGGGATCACAGCATTCCCGATGCGTTGCACCTGGAAACCGAGCTGGGGCTGGAAGTGATCCGCTCCGGCGAGACCCGCGAGGGCGCCGCCCGTTTTGCCTCCGGTAAAGGGCGTCATGGCGATTTCGAGGACCTTTAGACACCCGGGATAATCACCCCGAATCCGTTCACTACAGCAATTGCCAGACAAGGAGACCTTATGGCGTTTCGTGATTCTCAACTTTTTGGCGTCACCATGTTCCCGACTGATAAAGCCATGCAACCGGTGGCGCTGGCCAAAGCCGTGGAAGAACGCGGCCTGGACAGCCTGTTCTTCCCCGAGCACACGCACATCCCGGCAGCGCGGCAAACACCGTTCCCGGGCGGCGGCGATTTACCGGAAATGTACTGGCGCACCCACGACCCCTTTGTCGCCCTGGGGGCTGCGGCGGCGGCTACCAGCCGCATCCAGCTGGGGACCGGGATCTGCCTGGTGATCGAACGCGACCCGATTACCCTGGCCAAAGAAGTGGCGTCACTGGACGTGATCTCAGACGGCCGTTTTGTGCTTGGTATCGGCGCCGGCTGGAACCGCGAAGAGATGGAAAATCACGGCGCCAACTACCCCAAACGCTGGGCGGTGGTGCGGGAGAAAGTGCTGGCGATGAAAGAAATCTGGGCCAATGACGAAGCGGAGTTTCACGGCGAACACGTCAACTTCGACCCCCTGTGGTCCTGGCCGAAGCCCACCCGTCCCAGCGGGCCGCCGATCTGGATAGGCGCCAATTCAAAATGGGTATTTGACCGCGTGGCGGAGTACGCGGACGGCTGGATGCCCATCGGCGGCCTCGGCAGCGGCAACATGGAGCGCATGCAGGCAGCCCTGGAAGCCCGCGGCCGCAACGTCAAAGACATGGATCTGGCCCTGTTTGGCGCCCCCGCTGACGCTGACCAATTGCGCGGACGCATCGACCAGGGGTTTGATCATCTGATTTTCAACCTGCCGCCTGAGCCGGACGACAAAATCCTGCCGCGGCTGGATAAATACGCCGCGCTGGCGGAACAGATCCGCGGTTAAAGCAGTTCGCGGACATCGTAACCGTCCGCCTGCAGGGCTTTAACCACCTGGTGCTGCTGCTCTTCACCGCGCATCTGCAGCACCAGTTCAACCACGGTGGCGCGCACCGAGGTACCGCCGAAAGCCCGCTGGTGGACAATGTCGACGATGTTGCTGTCCAGCTCACCCAGACGGCTGGTGAGGGTTGCCAATGCGCCCGGCGTATCCGGAATTTCCACCTGCAGCCGCACCAGCCGGCTGGAACGCACCAGCCCGCGCTGCAATACCGAAGATAAAATCATCATGTCGATGTTGCCGCCGGAAAGGATCATCACCACCCGCTGACCGCGGAACATCTCGGCCTGGGAACGCAGCAGCGCCAGCGGCGCGGCACCGGCACCCTCCGCCACGGTTTTCTCCACTTCCAGCAGGTCAAAAATAGCCTGCTCCACCGCTGCCTCTTCCACCAGCTGTATATCATCCACGCAGCCGCGCACGATCTGTTGCGTCAGATCCCCCGGCTGTTTCACGGCAATACCTTCCGCCACCGTCGAAGCCGGCGCGGCAGCGTTCGCTGGGTGGCCGTGGAAAGCCGCGTGCAACCCTGGAAAGCGCTGCATCTGCACGCCTACCACCCGGACCGCAGGCGCCACCGCTTTCACCGCGGTAGCAACCCCGGCAATCAGGCCGCCGCCGCCCACCGGGACAATAACCGTGTCAGCGGCAGCACCGGCCGCAGCCATCTGCTCCACAAGTTCCAGGCCCACGGTTCCCTGACCGGCAATCACCTGGGGATCGTCGAACGGGTGGATCATTTCCAACTGCCGCTCCGCAGCCAGTTGCTCGGTGAATGTAAGCGTCTCATGGAACTGCGAACCGTGCAGCACCACCTCAGCGCCAAACACCCTTGTCGCCTCAACCTTGGCGTTAGGCGTGGTACGCGGCATGACAATCGTGGTCGGCACACCCAGCCTGGCGCCATGATAGGCCAGCGCCTGGGCATGATTCCCCGCCGACATGGCTATGACCCCGGCCCCCTTCTGCCGGGGCTGCCGCAGCAACAAGCGGTTCAGCGCGCCGCGCTCCTTGAACGACGCGGTGAACTGCAGATTTTCGAACTTGATAAACAGTTCGCAGCCCAACTGGGCGGATAAGGTGACCGAGTGCGTGCACGGGGTATGCACCAGTTGCCCGGCCAGGCGACGCCGGGCGTTTTCGATGTCTGTGAGGTTAACCGCCACAATTCACGCCCAGTGAAAACCTCCGAGTATACTCCCCACGCGCAACGGGTGAACGCACCGCAACCTTATGAAACATCTGCTGATTGTTTATCACAGCAAAACCGGCCATACCGAAGCCATGGCGCAAGCGGTGTTGCGCGGCGCCCGGCATCCGGATATTGAGGGTGTGAACAGCCGCCTGCTGACCGCAGCGGCGGCGGGCCCCGACGATCTGCTGTGGGCGGACGGGCTGCTGCTGGGTACGCCGGAAAACTTCGGCTATATGTCAGGCGCCCTGAAGGACTTTTTCGACCGTACTTTTTATGAGGTTGAAGGCCGCCTGAAGCCGCTGCCCTACAGCGTTTTTATCGCTGCCGGAAATGACGGCCGCGGTGCTTTGCAGGCCATTCAGCGGATCGCCAACGGCTACCCCTTCAGCCAGGTTCAGGAAGCCGTTATCTGCCGCGGAGAAGTCACCGCGCAGGTGCTCACGGACTGTGAAAATCTGGGCACAACGTTGGCCGCCGGCATTGAGCTGGGGATGTTCTGAAGACTACAATCTCAGTGGCATGCAGCAGCACCACACCACACTTCATTGCACCTGGTTGCGGGCGGTCGGTTCTTGAGTCAACCGGACACCACCGCCAGCATTCTGCACAACATCAGCGAAATCGAGGCCCAACGCTGGGACAGTTGCCTGTGCGGGAGTGTTTACAACCCCTTTGTGACCCACAAGTTCCTCAACGCACTGGAAGTCAGCGGCAGCGTCAGCGCGCAAACCGGCTGGCAGCCCTTTCACATCGCCGTGGCTCAGGGCGAAGAACTGATCGGCGTGGTGCCGATGTATCTGAAGAACCATTCCCAGGGTGAATATGTATTCGACTATGGCTGGGCGGACGCCCTGCAGCGCGCCGGCGGCCAGTATTATCCGAAGATGCAGGTCAGCGTGCCGTTTACCCCGGCCACCGGGCCGCGGCTGCTGACCCGCACGGATAACCCGGCCCATACCCAGCTGCTGCTGGGCGCGTGCATGCAGATTGCCCGGCAGATAGATGTATCCTCCATTCACATGACCTTCATGACCAGGGGCGAATGGCAGCAGGCGGGCGATGCGGGCTTCCTGCAGCGTATGGATCAGCAGTTCCACTGGCACAACGGCGGCTACCAGAGCTTTGACGAGTTCCTCAGCGAATTTGCCAGTAAAAAACGCAAAAATGTCAGGCGCGAGCGCCGTGACGCGCTGGCAAACGGTATCGAAATTGAATGGCTGACCGGCAGCGATCTCTGCGAAGCGCACTGGGATGCGTTTTATCAGTTCTACATGGACACCGGTTCGCGCAAGTGGGGTAGCCCCTACCTGACGCGCCGCTTCTTTTCCGAAATCCAGGCGGTGATGCCTGAAGACGTGCTGCTGATCATGGCCAAACGGAACGGACGCTACATTGCCGGCGCCATTAACTTTATCGGCGGCGACACCCTGTTCGGCCGCAATTGGGGATGCATCGAAGACCACCGCTTTCTGCACTTTGAAGTGTGTTATTACCAGGCCATCGACTTTGCCATCGACCGCGGCCTGAAAAAAGTTGAAGCGGGTGCCCAGGGTGCACACAAGGTGGCAAGGGGCTATTTACCCGAGGCAACTTACTCCGCCCATTGGATTGCGGAACCACGCTTCCGCGACGCGGTAGCGCGTTTTCTCGACGACGAGCGCAGCTACGTGGAGCAGGATATAGCGCACGTTGAGGAACACACCCCGTTCAAGGCCAATACCGACCTGCAGGCCCTACGTTCCGTACCAGTAACCCAGCCTACAAAAGATCTTTAATTTCAGAAAGATAGCGATCTAATCTAGAAATATTCTCATGACCCATGCGAAGCATCAACTTATCCATATCCGGTAACGCTTCTAACTCCGGGTCGGCGTAAGCAAAGTTCACGTTCGGCCGCACCAGTTCCACCTCCGCCGGCAGCCTGGGTAACCCCCGGGCACGCAGCTGCACCGTATCGATGGCGCGCAGCAGCAGCTCCCTGGGCGGCCGCCGCTCACCGAGCTGGCCCAGGGCTTCTTCCATTAACGGGGTAAGCAATTCAAAGACCGCCACGGCCTGCTCCGCGGGAACCGCGGTGAGCATGTTCACGTAGCCGTTGTAACGCTGCTGGCCGCGGCTGTCCAGGAAGTACTGATCGCCGACCCGGGCAACCGGGAACCGCTCCGCCGGCACCAGGTAGCCGAGCTGGCGGTGCGGGATGCGCCCCGCTGCCGCATTGGCGAGCACCGACGTACCGCGCGCGACCAGATCCTGCCGCGCCAGCCAGAATTCGGGCAGGCGCCAGGCCTGCAACTGGCCGCGCACAAATTCGTCACTCTCGGCCAGCTCCGGCAGCGCCGGTGCCGGCGCTTCGGCCTCGCGGGGCATAGGCTCTTCAAGCGGTCTGGCCGGTGTCATTTCACGGTTTGAAAGAACAGGCTCCGGGTCCGGTTGTGGTGCCGGTGTTGTCTCGACCGGTGCCGGCACTGCCGGTGCCGGTGCCGGTTCAGCAAAACCCGCCCACTGGCTGAACTCCGTCCAGTAGTTCACCGCCAGGATAACCGCAATGGCCAGGCAGACACCGGCAATAAGAAAGCTGATCCGCATCAGCAGCCGCCCAAACTCATGGCTGCAACGACCTGGCGGTAGCCGGCCGCAGTCCGTCTCCGGTCAATGTATATCTCCCCATCGTCGTTTTGAATTAAACTGGCTGGCACTCACAACGCTCATTGTAATCTATGTCTGAATCAGCCGGTCCAACCGCTCAACCTCAACCCGGCAACTCAACCCGGCACGCCATCCGCTCGCTGCTGGATCATTCTGTTGCCCTCGACAGCAAAATCGAAGTGCGCGGCTGGGTGCGTTCGCGCCGCAGTTCCAAAGGCGGTTTTTCGTTTATTCATCTTCACGATGGTTCCTGCTTCGACACCATTCAGGCCATTGCTGACAATACCCTGACCAACTACGAAAAGGAGATCGCAGAACTGGCCACGGGTTGTTCCGTGATTGTGCAGGGTACCCTGGTTGCCTCCCAAGGCAAAGGCCAGGACCGTGAAATCCAGGCTACTTCAGTGCAGGTGGTCGGTTGGGTGGATGATCCGGAAACTTATCCGATCAGCAAGAAGCGCCACACCTTTGAATTCCTCCGGGGTGTTGCCCATCTGCGCCCCAGGACCAATACGTTTGGCGCCATCGCACGGGTGCGGCACCGTATCGCCCAGGCTGTGCACCGCTACTTTGACGAACACGGGTTCTTCTGGGTGAATACGCCGATCATCACCGCCAGCGATTGTGAAGGCGCCGGTGAGTTGTTCCGGGTCTCCACCCTGGATCAACTGAACCGCCCCGCCAACGGCTACGCTGACGACTTCTTCGGCACGGAAACTTACCTCACCGTATCCGGCCAGTTGAATGTGGAAAGTTATTGTTGCGCTTTATCCAAGGTCTATACCTTCGGGCCGACGTTCCGCGCGGAAAATTCCAACACCAGCCGCCACCTGGCTGAGTTCTGGATGATCGAGCCTGAAGTGGCTTTTGCCGACCTGCAGGCAAACGCGCATCTGGCTGAGGATTTCCTGAAATTTATTATCAACGACATCAGCCGCAGCTGCGCCGACGACATGGCGTTCTTCGGCGAGCGCATTGATGAAACCCTGGCCCAGCGCCTGCAGCAGGTGGCCTCCACCCCGTTTGAACACATGAGCTACAGCGATGCGGTGAAACTGCTGCAGGACACGGACACGGAGTTTGAGTTTCCCGTGCAATGGGGCGCGGACCTGCAGTCCGAACACGAGCGCTTCATCACTGAACAGGTGGTTGGCGGGCCGGTGGTGGTAACCGACTACCCCAAAGACATTAAAGCCTTTTACATGCGCCTGAACGACGACGAAAAAACCGTCGCAGCCATGGATGTGCTGGTGCCCGGGGTGGGTGAAATCATCGGCGGCAGCCAGCGCGAGGAACGCCTGGAGGTGCTGGACGCCCGCATGCACGACGAACAACTGCGCAAGGAGTTGTGGTGGTACCGGGATCTGCGGCGTTACGGCACCGTGCCGCACGCAGGTTTTGGTCTGGGTTTCGAACGCCTGGTACTCTATCTGACCGGCATGGAGAACATCCGCGACGCCATTCCGTTCCCGCGCGTGCCC
>JANQOA010000128.1 GCA_028279305.1 Pseudomonadales bacterium | reverse complement strand
AGCCCGCGGCCGCGGCACCCCATAGCCATGCCGTGGTTGTCTGGGCCGCCTGGGGGCGCGCGGTGGAAACAGACAACCCCGCCAGCCAATGGCTGGCCGGCGCGGAACAGGAAATTGCCGAAATGCGCGCGCTGGAGATCGGCATTTCCATTACCGGGCACATTCGCGCCCTGGGTTTTGCCGCCACCTGCCACCATCAGCTGCAAACCGGGGTTGATTTGGCGTGGCTGGGCGTGGCTGCCGGCTTAGGCGTTCGCGACTCTGACAACCGCGTAATCAGCCCCTATATCGGCCACCGTTATGCGGCGGTTGCCATTACCACAGACTACCCGCTGGCTGTGGATCAGCCTTTGCACGCTGATGCAGCGCAGCTTAGCGCCGGCCGTTCGCTGGCTTTCTGGTGGGGTACAAACGGCGCGGTGTCCGGCCGCGAATGGCGCCGCCAGGCACGGCGCCCCTCACATCTCAGCCGTTATCCCATGGAACAGGTGCGCCGGGTGGAACAGCCGACCACCCTGATCTTTGCTGACGAGGTGCCGCGTGTGCCCAAGCGCGCGGAGTTTTTCCAGCGAGCACGCATGGGGGATCTGGGCGCCAAAGCCCAGCAGGAGGTGAAACGGTTTGCCTTTAAACATCCGCTCACCGACGGCATGATGCACCCGCTGCGGGCCATGGTGCCCCATCAGGACGGTGACACGGCGCCGCTCAGTCCGGGATTTGATGACCCGGCGGCCAACACGAAAGCGGTCAAATCCCTCAGCTACCACCTGGGCGCGGACCTTACCGGCATCTGTGAAATTCCGCCTTATGCCTGGTATTCCCACGGGCCGGACGGCCGGGAAATTCCCATGCGCCACAAGTACGCCGTGGTGATGCTGATCGACCAGGGGTACGACACCATGGAAGGCGCCAGCGGCGACGACTGGATTTCCGGCTGCCAGTCCATGCGCGGCTACATCCGCGGTGCTGAGATCGCCGGCATCATGGCTGAGTTTCTGCGCGCCAACGGTATCGATTCGCGGCCGCAGACCAACGCGGACAGCCATGTGCTGCAGATCCCGCTGGTGCTGCTGGCGGGCCTGGGTGAACTCAGCCGCATCGGCGAACTGGTACTGAACCCCTACGTTGGACCGCGCTTCAAGTCCGTGGTACTGACCACCAACCTGCCGCTGATCCCCGACAAGCCCATCGATTTCGGCCTGCAGGACTTCTGCAGCCGTTGTTTCAAATGTGCCCGCGAATGCCCGGTCAACGCCATTCCTTTTGGCGACAAGGTCATGTTCAACGGCTATGAAATCTGGAAACCAGACGTCGAGCGCTGCACCCGCTACCGGGTCACCAACCCCAAAGGTTCCGCCTGCGGCCGCTGCATGAAAACCTGCCCGCTGAACAAAGTGGTGAGCGCTGACGGCGCCCTGGTACACCGGCTGGGCACCTGGCTCGGGGTCAATGTACGCTGGTTGAAACCGCTGCTGGTGCCGTTGGCCGTGTACCTGGACGACAAACTGGGGTACGGCCGGCGCAATCCGGTCAAACGCTGGTGGAATGATCTGGAGCTGGTCAACGGCACCGCCCGGGTTCCCGCCGGCACCAATGAACGTGATCTCGACCTCAAGGCTGACATCAGCGGCCGCAAGTCACCGGTGGGTTACTATCACGCCAGTGACATGCCGGCCCCGGCCGCCAGCGAACCGGTGCCCGCCAATCACCGCCAGGCGATTCAGCGGGCGGCCCTTGTAGAAACCGTGGCTGCGGCCAAAGCCCGCCGCCAACAGGGCGGGCCAAAACCCGCACACTACATAGCAACCGTCAACCTGGACAGCGCGGACCCGTCATGAGCGGCGCTCCAGACCCATCATTCCTGCAGTTGGCGTTTTCCGCTGACGTCCTCAGCCGGGCGCTGAAAGTTGCTCTGGTGGTCGGCACCCTGCTGGCCGTCATCAACCATGCTGACGCCGTGTGGGCGGGCGCCTTCAGCATGAAAAACCTGATCCAGGTGCTGCTCAGCTACCTGGTGCCTTATGCGGTGTCGACATACTCCGGCGTGGGGGCGTTGCGGAATCAGGCCTCCTCATCCTGATTTGAGTTTTGGGTTGTTCAGGGCTGCCCGGGCTGCGCATTGGGACCAGGTTTCTCGCTGCCCGGGGCCGGCCCTCCTGCCTGCCCTTACGAACGCGCTTCAGTTTTTGGGGTTTGGGTTTTGAAGCCTGGTGGGTTGATCAGTTTCCTGCTCCGGGCTCACAGGACGTGGGGGTTACGGCGCTCACGCCGCCGGCCCTCCCGGC
>JANQOA010000124.1 GCA_028279305.1 Pseudomonadales bacterium | reverse complement strand
TACGCCCCCCATGCCGGGGTCGATGAACTCCGGCAGGCTGTTGCCGGCTACCTGTCCCGCTCCCGGGGTGTAAGCTGCAACGCTGAGCAGGTGATTATTGTGCAGGGTACCCAGGAAGCCATCGACTTGAGCGTACGGCTGCTGGTGAACCGCGGCGACCTGTGTGTGGTTGAGGAGCCACACTATCGCGGGTTCCGTCGCTGCCTGCTGGCGGCGGGTGCCGCCATATACGGGGTTGAGGCTGACGGTCAGGGTTTGCAAACCAGCCGGATGCGGCACATCCGCGGCGCCAGGCTGGCTTGCGTGACGCCGTCCCATCAGTTTCCCGCCGGCGGCATTCTGCCCCTGCAACGGCGCCTGGAACTGCTCGACTGGGCGCAGCACCACCGGACGATGATTCTGGAAGACGACTACGACGGGGAATTCCGCTACCGGCAGCGGCCCATGCCCAGCCTGCAGTCCCTGGACACCCACGGCACGGTAATCTATGTCGGCACCTCTTCAAAAATATTTTTCCCGGCCCTGCGCATTGCCTGGATGGTGGTGCCGGCGGCGCTGCGGGAACCGCTGCTGACCTTAAAGGCGATGGCGGACATCTGGCCTTCCACCCTGGAACAGCTTGCGTTTGCACAGTTGATTAACGACGGCCACCTGGAGCGGCATATCCACAAAGTCCGGCGCCTGCTGGCCGGCAAGCGCACCGCTCTGTTAACCGCTGTGCGGGAGCATCTGGGCAACCGGGTAAGCGCAGTCGGCAGTGACGCGGGTATCCACGTGCTGCTGCGCCTGCACACCCTGCAGCCGCAACAGGTGCCGGAGTTGATCAACCGTTGCGCCGCGCAGCACACCGGCATCTACGCCGCGGCACCCTTTTACCTGCAGCCGCCCGCCGCCGCGGAACTCATCCTCGGCTATTCGGGGCTGACTGAAGCGCAGATCAGAAGCGGCATTAAACGCCTGGCTGTTGAGGTTGCGGCGCTGTCTTAACGGTGAAATGTCGAGGTCAGTACATCGTCCGCTGAACTGTCGCAATCAGTTCAGGGGGTGCAGTTTTACCGGCAGTTGGGCGTAGCCGCGCACAAAGTTGGAGCGCACCCGCTGGGGTTCCCCCACCACTTCCACTTTGTCGAAGCGCTTGAGGATTTCTTCCCAGACAATACGCAACTGCATTTCCGCCAGACGATTACCCATGCAGCGGTGGATGCCAAATCCGAAAGACACATGGTTGCGCGCGTTCCGGCGGTCGATGATCAGACGGTCCGCGTCCGTGAAGACGCTTTCATCGCGGTTGCCGGAGACATACCACATGATCACTTTGTCACCTTTGCGGATCTGTTTGCCGCCCAGCTCATAGTCGCTCAGCGCGGTGCGGCGCATATGTGAAAGCGGCGTCTGCCAACGGATAATTTCCGCCACCATATTCGGTACCAGGCTGTGGTCCGCGCGCAGCTTGTCGTACTCCCGGGGGAACTGGTTCAGCGCCAGCACGCCGCCGGAAATGGAATTGCGCGTGGTGTCATTGCCGCCGACGATCAACAGGGTCAGATTACCCAGATATTCCATCGGGCGGTTGATCATGTCCCGGGTGGTTTCGCCATGGGCCAGCATGGAAATCAGATCGTTGCCGGGTTCACCGTTGGCGCGCTCATGCCACAGGCCGGTAAACACCTTCAGGCATTCCAGCAACCCCTCACGGCGTTCCTGGTTGGTTTTCACCAGGCCGGTTTCGCGGCCGCCGGTGGCCAGATCAGACCAGTAGGTTAAACGCCGCCGTTCCTCGAAGGGGAAGTCAAACAGGGTGGCCAGCATCTGGGTGGTCAGTTCGATGGATACCCGGTCCACCCAGTTGAAGGTTTCACCCACCGGCAGGCTGTCCAGAATATCACCGGCGCGCTGGCGGATGACACTTTCCAGCGCTGCCAGATTGCGCGGCGCCACCACCGGCGTCACCGTTTTCCGCTGCACGTCGTGTTGCGGCTGATCCATGGCGATGAAGCTCGCGGTATCGAAGTCCACCGGCGTGTCGATGATGCTGATGCCGCTAGCGGACGAAAATACCTCGTTGTTCTTATCTACCGCTTTAATGTCTTCAAAACGCGTCACGGACCAGAACGGCCCATAGCGGCTTTCCGGCGTGTAATGCACCGGGTCTTCGTTACGCAGACGTTCAAAATAGGGATAAATGGCATCCGCCTGCCACAGGTCCCAGTGGGTAAAGTCCTGAGCGTCCAGCTCTTTACCGTATGCATCCACTTTGGCCTGATCCAGATTGGCTGAGCGGTACAGATTCATCTCTCACCTCTTTTAACAGAAGAACAGTTTGGCAGAAGAACGGTTCTGGCATTAGACCGGTACAGAATGAACGGAAATTGCCATTCTGTCTAATTCAAATTATTCTATTTGTCATTCCAGCAAAGAATACCTTATTTATACAAATAGGTTATACGAATAGATAGATGCTTACCGATCTGCGTAAACTGCGTCATGTGGTGGCGGTAGCCCAGGCGGAAAGTTTCACCCGCGCCGCCGCCAGTCTGGCCATTACCCAATCCGCCTTGACCAAGAGTGTCGCGGATGTGGAACACCTGCTCGGGGTTAAACTGTTCCGCCGCCTGCCCCGGGGCGTGGCCCTGACCGATGCCGGCCGCACCTTTGTGATCCGCGCCAGGCAGATCCTCGCGGATACCCAGGACCTGATGAATGCGGTAGACGAACACCGCGAGCTGGCCGCCGGACGATTTGCCCTGGGGGTTGCGCCGGCGCCCCTGCAGGGGGTGGTGGTACAGGCCGTGGCCCGGTTTGCCGAGCTGTATCCCGGCTTGACCATAGAGGTTTACGATGGTCCCTTCGACCGCATGGCCCAGTCCCTGGTGGCCGGAGAAATCGACATGCTGCTCAGTCTGGGCAGCTTCCTGAACAGCTGGCCCGATTTACCCTGGGCCACGCTGGGGCGCCTGCACTATTCTTTTTTCGGCCGCCGCGACCACCCCGCCGCCCACCAACAACCTTTGTCTGCCGCCGAATTGCTGGCTTATCCCATCATCCTGCCGCCGTCCGGCCTGCCCATGAGTGCGGAGATTGCCCAGGCTCTGCAGCGGGCCGGCGTGTCTCCGGACGCGCCGCGTTACGTGTGCGACTACATGCCGCTGTCCACGGAGATCGTACAACGCACCAACGCCATCTGCCCGCTGCTCTCTTTTCAGCCTATCCGCGGGCGCATGCGCGAAGAGTTTCACATCTTTGAAGATGTCATCAAGCTGCAGCCGGAAGCCATCGGCCTGGCCCACAGCCAGAGCCGGGCGCCGCAGCCCTCAGTGCAGGCGTTCAGCGAACTGCTGGCCAGCCAGATCTAACGCTGCCGCCGCCGCGGCGGCAGCCATTATGATCAGGGGAACGCCGGCGGCGGCACAAAACCGCCGATCTCGTCCGCCAGCAGGCGCGCAAAGTTGATGGTGGTGTAGTCGTTAAACTCCGCACCCACCGCCTGCAGGCCAATGGGCAAACCGGCTTTTGACGGGCCGGTGGGGAATACCGTACTGGGCAGATGGGCAACGGTGATGGTGCCGGCCCAGAAAATCTGCTGAAAATAGTCCTGGATCTCATTGTCCACTTTCAGCGTACGGCCCATGTAATCACCGTGATCATGGGCAAAAGCATCGGTGGCCATCTGCGGGCACAACAGGATGTCCCAGTCCTGAAAAAACTCCGTCCACGCGGCACGCAGGTGGAAACGCTGATTGCTGTTCGCCAGCCACTGGGAGTGCTCCTGCACGCTGTAACGGGCCACATCTCCGCTGAAGCCTGCATCCGGCGGTAACTGTTTGACCAGCTCGCGGTTTGCGGCTTTCTCTTCCTCCGGCATGCCGGCTGTCATCACCCCCCACAACAGGCTGCTGTAAACATCAAAACTGTGGTTGAAATCAATTTGCGGCCGCGCTGTGTCCGAAACCGTGGCACCCAGGCGCGCCAGGGTATCGGCAACCTGCTGCACCCGGTCCGCCATTTCGTTCGATACCGGCGCCAGTTCGTGGGTCTGCATCACCGCCACCCGGAATTCGCCCAAGCGCTGCTGTTGCGCCGGCGGCAACTCCAGGCGCCAGCCGCGGGCGGTAGCCGGTCCCGGACCGGCCACGATATCCATGGACAGCGCCAGATCTTCGGCACTGCGGGCCATCGGGCCGACGACCGCAATATCAGCCGGCTCCAACTGGCCGGGCATTGAATGGCCGGCGTCGGACACCACCCCCCAGGTGGGTTTGTGTCCGTAGACACCGCAGAAGTGTGCCGGGTTGCGGATGGAGCCGCCGATATCCGAACCTGCTTCCAGAGCCGTCAGCCCCGCCGCCAGCGCCGCTGACGAACCCCCGGAAGATCCCCCCGGCGTAAGGCTGAGGTCCCAGGGATTATTGGTGGTGCCGTAGATGTCGTTAAAACTCTGGAAGTCCGCCAGACTGAAAGGCACATTGGTTTTGCCGAAAAATACGGCGCCCGCCTGTTTCAGGCGCTGCACGGAATCCGCATCACTGTCGGCAATGTTGTCCTTGAACTCCGGGATACCCCAGGTGGTGGGCAGACCGGCAATGTTATACGCCTCTTTGATGGTCATCGGCACGCCGTGCAACGGGCCCAGATCGGTACCGGCCGCCAGCGCTTCATCCGCTGCTCTGGCCGCCTCCCGGGCGCGTGCAAAATCCCTTACAACAACCGCGTTCACCTGCGGGTCGTAACGCTCTACCCGGTCGATGTACATATCCAGCAGTTCCACTGAACTGACCTGCTTCTGTTTGATTGCCGCAGCCAGTTCCCCAGCGCTGGCGTATGGATTGCTCATGCTCTCCCCCCGTGATAAGCCGGTCACAGCTTAACGTTTCAAGTCACGGGTGCAAGCGGTGCTTACTCCGGCGGCAGGGGCTCAGGGGCGGTTGCAGCGCATGACCCGCTGCTTGCGGCCGCTGCGGGTCAGCGCCGCCAATCCGGACAGATGTGCGGTGCGGGCCGGGTGCTCAGCCGCAGCGGCGGCAATACAGCGTTCCAGCATCTGCTGCTCCCTTTCCCCCGGGCGGGGTCTGCCGCCGGGTTTGGCGAACCGCTTCATGCGGCTTTTCAGCGCTCCGCAGGCGGCGTTGTCGTCACCCTGAATGTTGAGCCACTCCAGGGTCTGCGGATCCACCGCCCCCAGATGGCAACCGGGCAGCACGCCGAACGGGGCCACCCCTATCCCGAGAAAATCGTTGCGGGCGCCCGCAGCCTGCCCCTGGGCAAAGTAGGCCGGGGTGACAAAATTCGACACCATGATGTCATCAATTTCGTAAACCGTGCTCTCCACCGCGTCGCACACTTCATAAGCGTGCCACAGCCAGCTTTCACCCGCCGATGCTGCGCGCGGGTCCGGGCCGGGGACAAAACCATTTACCGTCGGATCAACTATTAACTCCAGCAGCTCATGGGACAACGTCACCGTCCAGTCGCCCAGATCAGTAAATACAAAACCCACCGGCAGACCCGCTGAGTTGATGCTGTGGTACATCAGGGCGTTCTGCAGGTGGGGCTGATCCACCAGGTAAATCACCGCTGCCGCGGTCACCGGGTCTTCGCTGAGCACCGCCGCATCGCCGGGATCAAAACGCGGCATATGCAGGCGGCTGCAGTACCCGGCACCCCAGACCGGCATAAAATCCTCGCGCACCTGGCGGTTGACGGCCCGCACGGCGCGCTGCACGGTCGGGTCGCTGACACTGCTGAAATTAATAACAGCCAAATCAGGCAGGTTCATATTGATGCCTCCACCGGCGGCGCTACAATTGACCCGCCAGAATGCCTCAATCACCGCCCCGCTAACGGTGCAAAATTGCACCGGGTGCACTAAGTCACCCAGCCGACCAGTTAAAGGATTCCGCGCACAGGTTATGGACAATCAAATAGCTGCCTCCGCCCTCAGTGTGCTGTCGTTGTCCGATCAGGCGGTGCGCGCCATCTCCAGCTGCGCTCATCCGCAACAGGCCCGCAGCAACGAGACCATTGTGGCGCACATGGATACCACCAGACTCTTTTTTATTCTCACCTCGGGGACCGTGCGGGTCAGCATGATTGCACCCAACGGACGCGCGCTGACGTACCAGATGCTTAAAGCCGGCGACATGTTCGGCGAGGTGGGGGCCCTGGACGGCGGACCGCGCACCGCCAGCGTAATTGCGGAAACCGACTGTGTGCTGCTGCGCATAGAACCCGCCGACTTTCAGCACCTGCTGCGCACCCAGGCTGACTTTATGCAGTTGATCATGGACAAACTGGTGCGTACCAACCGCTGGCTGACCGAGCGGCTGATCGAATATCACGCTTACGACGTACGCGGCCGTGTGTACGCCACATTGTTGCGCCTGGATGCGGAACAGGCGGAAGACTTCATCCAGATCACCGACCGCGACCTGGCCAGCCGCATCGGCACCACCCGGGAAAACGTCACCCGCATCCACCGCGACCTGAAACAGCAGGGTCTGATCGACCGCCGTCAATCCAAGCTGAAGGTACTGGACCGCCGGCGCATGGAAAGTCTGCTGAAGGATTGCGAGTTCAGCTGAACATTGGTGTCAACAAATTTCCGCACAAACCTGTGCAATTTGATACATCTGCGGGCAATTTTGCCTTGCGCCCGCCGGGTGATTGGATAATTTCAGGCAGATAATCCAGGCAGAGGGGAACAGTGTGTATTACGAAGTAACCAGCAACTCCATCGGCACGTCCGCGGAAATCACCGCCATCATGCCGATCCGTCCTGGCACGGTAGACATGCGCCGTACCGTAACTTACGCCACCCGCTTGCGCGCGCTTCTCTATACCTTCAACGGCCTGCGTAAAACCGCGTTTGAGTCACGCCCGGGCCGGGCTTTTGCCGGCGCCACCGAGGCCATCCAGACCCTGCACTCGGTGCGCTGGATGATTATCGAACAAGACACCAAACTGCTGCTGACGGTTAACTTCGACACACCCTGGGAACCCTATATCCGCCGCATTGTCGACGTCGCCGGGCCCATCCTCGATGCGATCCTGTGTCACTGTGTCAACTACGAACCGTATTCCACGGATCTCGGCTACCGGCAGTTTGCCCAGTGGGTGGCCAACCATCAGGACGACTGTGAGTTCTTTTATTCCGCCGCCTCGGATCTGACGGTTGACGACCTTGCCTACCTGCGTGAATTCAAGAAGCTGCACGGCGCCAACGAGCCCGCAGACTTCGACAGCCTGGCGGCGCGGCTGCGCGCGCCCACCCCCGGCGAGCTGGCCAATCGGGTGGCTGACAAATATCCGGCTGACGAACAGGAACAAGGGCTGCAGGCGCTGGAGGCATTTTACCGTCTGGAAGAGACCTTCCGGCATACCGCTTCGGGCAAACATGCGTGGTTTCTATGGAAAGCGGTACAACTAGCGCTGAGCAAGTTCGAAT
>JANQOA010000123.1 GCA_028279305.1 Pseudomonadales bacterium | reverse complement strand
CGCCGAATGTGCCCACCGTACCGGTACTGTGCCAGCCTTTGCTGTAGTGACCGGCACCGGCGTAACGGCCGATAATACATTCGGTATCCACGCCGGCGGCAAATGCGTTGACTACATCCGCGCCGCTGCAGCGGTGATGTTCCGCCAGCGCCAGCACCACCGGTGCCACCGGCACCGTCGGGTGCCCGGTCATGGCGGTGGCGACGTCGTCGTAGTCATGGGCGTGGCCGGCGCAGCCGTTAATCAGCGCCGCCTGCTGCACGGAAACCCGTTCCGCGGTGCCGATGACCGTCGCCTGAGGGTTGCCGCCCTGATCGCGTGCGTCCTCGCGCAGAATTCTGGCCAACGGCTCCTCCATGCCGGCAATGGTCACGCCGATATAATCCAGCAGCGCCTGTTTGCTGACTTCCCGCGCGTTGGCGGGCACCTCCGCCAGCTTAGCGCCGGCAATACGTTCGGCCAGTTGTATGGTTTGCGACATGTTTTCCCTCCATTTGCAGGTGCGCCCCGTGCAGCCCGGTTAAGCTAACGGAAGGGGGTGAGAAGTCAATATCAGGGCTGGCAGAAGGGGGCGGCTTGCTTCGGCAGTTGTTTTGTGACGTACTCGCGGATGGCGGGAGTCAGGGTTTCAGCGTCTTCGGTGGAGCGGATGGGCGGCCCGATGGTCAGGCTGTATTTCTGGTGGGTTTTGTTCAGCAGTTCGCGGAACAGGGTCATGTCTTTCAACTCGGTATTCAGAAACCACAGCAGGTAGTACAGCATGCTGTTGTGGCCGCGCACGTGCATGGGGATGATGGGGCAGCCGTACTTCTGCGCCAGGCTCACGCCGGAAGGCAGCCATTCCCGTTCTTTCAGCCCCAGCAGCGTCGGCTGCGCCAGGCGGCCGGAGGCAAAAATCACAATCAGCCGCTCGTCTTTAAAAGCACGGACCATGTTGCGCACGGTTTCTTTGCTTTTTGCGTGGTTGCGCTTCTCCTCCATCCATTCCACCGGGATGATAATTTCACTCAGGCGCTGCTGGCAGCGCACCGCGTCGCGGTTGGCAAAGAAGGTCATGTCCGGGCGCACGTCTTTGATGGCGTCAAATACGGCAATTCCGTCAGCAATGCCGGCCGGATGATTGGGCATCAGCACCGCGCAGCCGTCAGCGGGTAAATGTTCGATGCCCTGCACCTGCACCTGCATTTCAAGCAGGCTGCTGACGTGTTCGAACACCTCAAAGCCGCTCATACCCTGCACGTAATCCACCAGCTCAATGGCGGTCCGGTAACCGAATACGGGATAAAAATACCGCTGAACCCAGCGCCACAGACGCGGGTGTTTTTTCAGCTTGACGGCGCGCTCTTCAATCAGCTCGTCGACAATATGATTGCCGGCACCGTTCACGCTGAATGCTGCCTGATAAACGCACACGCCGACTTGTTAAACCCGGCGCTGTCTTCCATGTTCACGGCATGACCCGCATCCAGCGCGCTGATCTGCAGGTTGTCCATATGCTCTGCAGCCCATTGCTGGTAGGCGGCAAAACGCTTTTCCAGACGGCCGAAACACAGCAGCGCTGGGCGGCTGTTGGCGGCGGCGATGTCGCGCACGCTGGCGTTGGGGGTGGTGTGCTGCATGGTATGCGCCACCCCCCGGGGGGACAGATTAGCGGCATCTTCGAGCAGTACCGCGCGGATCTCCGGCGGCAGCCGTTTGGCAAACCGGGGATGAACCGCGATGCGCTCGATGGCCGCGTGGCCCTTGTCCAGAATCCTCCCGGCGGTGGCGGCGGCGTCCTGCTGCCAGGTGCTGATCTGCGCGGGGTCGGCAAAGCCGGAAGCGGAGTTGGTGAACAGGTGCGCAATGACCCGCTGCGGGTGGTGATGGGCATAGCGGATGGTCAGGCCGGCGCTTAACGAGTACCCGCACAGCAACCATTGCTCAGCGTTCAGTGCCTGCCGAATCTGTTCCAGTTGTGCGATGTAAGCCATAGGCTGATAACTGGCGATATTATTGGGTGCCGGTGATTGCCCGTGCCCCCACAACTCGATGGTTACCGGCGTGCAGACTTCACCGAGGGCCTTCAGGTTCTGCTGCCATTGCCGGGCGGAAGACAGGAATCCGTGCATCAGGGCCAGGTACGGCCCCCGGCCCGGGTGCACCGTATATGCCAAGCGATCCGTCAAACCCGCTTCCTTACCACCGTCATGAGTACTGCTGTTCGTTGTTATTCTATGTCGGACAAAATTTCCGTGTAGTACAAATGCTAACATGACCAAAAATGCCAAAGGGGTTTTTGTGCATGACAGACCTGGCCGTGCTGACCACCGGGGGCACCATCGACAAGGTGTATTTTGACGCCACCAGCGAGTACGAAGTGGGGGATTCGGTGCTGGGTGAGCTGCTGGCCCAGGCGCACGTGGACTGCAGTTACCGCCTGCAGGAGTTGATGCGCAAGGACAGCCTGGATATCGGCGATAGCGACCGTAAGCAGATTCTCAGCGCGGTGCTGGGTTGTCCGGAACAGGCGGTGATTGTCACCCACGGCACCGATACCATGACCGCCACCGCTGCCGTCCTGCAAGCGGTGCCGGATAAAACCATTGTCCTCACCGGCGCCCTGTCCCCCGCCCGTTTTGCCCGCAGTGATGCAACATTTAACGTCGGCATGGCTTTTGCGGCGGCGCAGACGCTGGCGGCGGGAGTGTATATTGTCATGAACGGCCAGGTATTTACCGCCGGTTCGGTGCGTAAAGACAGCAAAGCCAATCGCTTTGTGCGGTGTTAGACTAATTGCGGCCAAGGCACAGGAGGGGAAACATGGCTTTTGATGTAGTGATCAAAAACGGCATGGTCATCGACGGCTCCGGGGGTCCGGCATACGCCGCGGACGTGGCCATTCAAGACGGCAGAATTGCCGCCCTCGGGCGGGTCAACGAAAAAGGCAAACGCACCATCGATGCGGAAGGCCACGTGGTGTCGCCGGGATTTGTTGACGGCCACACCCATATGGACGCCCAGGTGTTCTGGGACCCGATCGGTTCATGTTCCTGTTACCACGGCGTGACCAGCGTGGTGATGGGTAACTGCGGCTTCACCCTGGCACCGTGCAAGCAGGAAGACGCGGACCTGGTGTTCCGTAACCTGGAACGTGCTGAAGACCTTTCCCGGGATGCCATGCTGGAAGGTATCGACTGGTCCTGGGAAAGCTTTCCGGAATTTCTGGATGCGGTGCAGGCGCTGCCGAAAGGCATCAATTATGCCGGTTATATCGGGCACTCGGCTCTGCGTACCTACGTGATGGGGGAACGGGCGTTTACCGACGAGGCTGACGAAGATGACGTTAAACGCATGCAGCAGTTGGTCAAAGAAGCGATGTATGCGGGGGCCATCGGCTTTTCCACCTCGCGCACTTTAAATCACATCACCGCTGACGACCGTCCCGTGGCCAGCCGGCTGGCGCATTGGGATGAAGTGCGCGCCATAGTGAATGCGGTGGGAGAAACGGGCAAAGGTATCTTTGAAATTGCCGGCGAGGCGCCGGGGCGGGACCCGGAGCGCATCCGCGAATATCACACCCGGCTTAGAGATCTGGCGGTGGAAAGCGGCGTTACCCAGACCTGGGGAATGTTCAGCATCCGCGTGGCGCCGGATTTCTGGCGTCCCTATTTTGACCTGCTGGATGAGACCGCCGCAGCCGGCGGGCGCATGTTTGCCCAGGTGCACAGCCGCGCGCTGAATACCCTGTTGTCGTTTGAGAGCCATACGCCGTTTGATAAATGGGAGCTGTGGTCGGAGATCCGCCAATTGCCTCTGGCGGAGCAGCAGGCGCGGCTGGCGGACCCGCAGTTGAAAGCCAGACTGGTGGAAATTGCCAACCGCAAATATACCGGTCCGCGGGTGGTCGGCGCCGAACCCCGTCCGCCCCAGTGGGACTTTGTTTACCCCATGAGCGACATGAGTTACGACGTGCCGTCCATGGCGGAACTGGCTGCCCAGCGGGATGTCAATCCGGTGGAGCTGATGATTGACATGGCGCTGGAACGGGACATGAAGATGTTTTTCCGCCAGCCTATCGCCAACGAAAACCAGGACCATGTGCTGGAAATGATGAAACACCCGCGCTCCGCGGTGACGTTCTCGGATTCCGGCGCCCACGTGGCGCAGATTATGGACAGCTCGCTGCAGACCCATCTGCTCAGCTATTGGGTGCGGGAAAAGCGGGCGCTGACGCTGGAAGAAGCGATCCGTCAGATCACCTACAACACCGCCACTCTGTGGGGTCTGCACGACCGTGGCCTGCTGCGCGCCGGCATGGCCGCGGACGTGGTGATCTTCGACCCGGACACCATCGGCGCCCGCATGCCGGAAATTGTTCACGACCTGCCCGCCGGGGCCAAGCGCTTGAAGCAAACGGCAAACGGTATCCTGCATACCCTGGTGAACGGTGAGGTGGTACTGTCGGATAACGAATACAGCGGTGCCACGCCGGGACAATTGCTGCGCAGTTGAGCCCGGCAGCGGTTCGTCTGGGTGCCGTTGAGGGCGGCGGCAGCAAATTCCGCTGCGCGGTGGCGCAGTGGAATACCGGGGCTGAACCCGCGCCCGCGCAGGTAAAGTTCGAACAGCAGGTAGTCATTACCACCGCTGAGCCGGAGCAAACCCTGCAGCAGGTGAGCGCTTTTTTTCACAGCCGCATGCCTCTTGCCGGCCTGGGTATCGCCTGTTTTGGGCCCCTGGGTGTGGACCCCTCCGCCGCGGACTACGGACACCTGCTGGATACACCCAAAACCGCCTGGCAGGGCACCAACCTGCTGGCGCCGCTGCGCGGCTTGAACGTGCCGTTGAGACTGCACACCGACGTGGTTGCAGCGGCACTGGCGGAATATGCTCAGGCGGCTCCCCCCCCGCCTCTGATGACCTATATCACCGTGGGTACCGGCATCGGCGCTGGTGTACTGGTGCACGGTGAGCCATTGCCGCCCGGCGGCGGGCATGGGGAATTTGGCCATCAGTACGTGCAGCGGCATCCGCAGGATACTTTTGCCGGAGTGTGTCCGTTTCATGGAGATTGCCTGGAAGGTTTAGCCAGCGCGGTGGCCATGCAACAGCGCTGGGGCTCATCCCCGGAGCTGATCAACAGCGGCCGCGCCTGGCGGATGCAAGCCTTTTACCTGGCCCAGGGCTGTGTAAATCTGCTGCGCGTGCTGGGACCACAACGCATTATGCTGGGCGGCGGCATCATGCGGCGGACGGGGTTGCATGGGTTGGTGCTGGAGGAGTGCCGGCGGCTGCTGGCGGATTACTACGCGCCGGGACCGCAGCAGCTGGCTGAAATGATTGTGCCGCCGGCGCTGGGTGATGACGCCGGCCTGCTGGGCGCGGTGTGGCTGGCGCGGCGGTGACAACCGCTGACGTACAACCGCTGACGCGGTTGCTGTCGAGTACAACCGCTGACGCGGTTGTTGTCGAGTTTTGCAGCGTAGCTGCAAAACGTCGCACCGCTCGAAGTACGGTTTTCGGGCTGCTGGATAGAGATAGCCAGCTTGATTCGGTCTTTGCTTTAGGGTATCCGGCGCACCCGTAGTACAACCGCTGACGCGGTTGTTGTCGAGTTTTGCGGCGGTGCCGCAAAACGTCGCACCGCTCGAAGTACGGTTTTCGGGCTGTTGGATAGAGATAGCCAGCTTGATTCACC
>JANQOA010000082.1 GCA_028279305.1 Pseudomonadales bacterium | reverse complement strand
GGGTGGACTTGCCGATGCCGAAACCCCCGGTCACCACCAATATGCGGCGCGACCACTGGCTGAGATGGCGCAGATGATCCAGATGCGTCTTACGGTCGCCGCCGGTAAAGAACCCCTCTTTGGGCGGCACAAACGGATTGTGCGTTAAACCTAAAAACGTACGCTGGTTCATGACTCACAAAACTGCTTCAACACCTGACGCAAAGTGGCTGCATCATAGTCCTCTACCACCGAAACAGCACCAATCGCGTCCGCCAGGATAAACCGCAGACGGCCGTCCTTCACCTTTTTGTCCATGCCCATGGCGCTGATCATGTCATCCACCCCGGGCAACTGCGCTTGCGCGCCATGCAGGTTAACCGGCAGCTGCAGGGCGTTTAACAAGTCCGCCAGGCGCTCCGCCTCGGTTGCCGGCAGGCGGCCCAGGGCAGCGGAAAATGCCGCCGCCATAACCATGCCCACCGCCACCGCTTCGCCGTGTAACCAGGCGCCGTAACCCGCCAGGTTTTCCACCGCATGGCCGAAGGTGTGGCCAAAATTCAATATGGCGCGGCGGCCGTGCTCGCGTTCATCCTCGGCCACCACTTCCGCCTTGATCTCGCAGGAGCGCTGAATAACGTGCTGCAGTGCCCCGGCATCCCGCGCGTTCAGCTCCGCAGTATGCGCCTGCAACCAGGCAAACAGCTCCGGATCCGCGATGACGCCGTATTTGACTATTTCCGCCAGGCCCGCCGCGTATTCACGGGCGGGCAGGTGGGCCAGCACGTCGGTGTCGATAAGCACCGCCCGGGGCTGATAAAACGCGCCGATCATATTTTTGCCGCTGGGATGATTAACAGCGGTTTTACCGCCCACCGACGAATCCACCTGGGACAGCAGCGTCGTGGGCACCTGAATGAAGTCCACCCCGCGCTGAAATGTGGCGGCCACAAAGCCGGCCAGGTCACCCACCACCCCGCCGCCCAGGGCAATCACGCAGGTGGTCCGGTTGTGGCGTTTGGCCATCAGGCTGTCCAGCGCGGCGGCATAACTTGTGAGGTTTTTGTGCGCCTCACCGTCCTGCATTTCAAATACATCCACCTGCAGGTTGCTCAACGCCGTGCGCAACTGTTCTCCGAACAGGGTGTTGACCCGCTCGTTGGTGATGACCATCACCTGTTTACCCGGCAGGTGCGGCGTCAACAGCTCGCGCAGGCGCGCCGCCTGCAACAGCCCGCTGCCGATGTGAATGGGATAAGCCCGGTCATCAAGATCTACGTTTACGGTACGCATGTCAGCCGACAATCCCATCTTCACGGAGTTTACGCACAATACGCTGCACCAGGTGTTTGGCGCTGTGATCGTCGGATTCAAACCGGTAGTCGGCAATTTCAGCATACAGCGGCTGCCGTTCCGCCATCAGCCGCTGCAGCACCTGCTCGCGGTTGCTGCCCTGCAGCAGGGGCCGTTTCTTGTCCTTCTGGGTGCGCTCCAACAATCTGCTCAACGGGCAGTCGAGGTGGATAACCGTACCCCGGGCCGCCAGATGCAGCCGGTTGGCGGCACTTTTCACCGCACCGCCGCCGGTGGCCAGCACCACACCGTCCATCTGCGTCAGATCATCGATGACATGCTCTTCCCGCTCGCGGAAACCGGGTTCACCTTCCACGTCAAATATCCACGAGACTTCAGCCCCGGCGCGTTCCTCAATTTCCGCGTCAGAGTCGTAAAACGGCATGCCCAGGGATTCCGCCAGCAGGCGGCCCACGGTGCTTTTGCCCACAGCCATTAACCCAACTATGAAGATATTTTGATGTGTCATAAAAAACGGCGCTAAGAAGCGCCGTTTAGTTTAAAGCAAGCACCGCCGTGGCGCGATGCTCGCACTTACCGCGTTTAGCGGTCGGTCAGCGAATCCGCAATAATCCGCGGCGTGATGAAGATCAGCAGTTCCTGCTTGTCATCACGTTCCACCGTGCGTTTGAACAGCCGGCCGACGTAGGGGATATCACCCAGGAACGGGGTCTTGGTGGTGGAGATGTTTTTGTCCGTCTGGAAGATGCCACCCAGTACCACCGTCTGGCCGTTGTCCACCAGCACCTCGGTTTGAATTTCGTTGGTGTTGATGGACGGTACGCCGTTGAACACCTGGCCGACGGTATCCTGCTTCACGTTCAACTGCATGATGATGCGGTCGTCCGGGGTAATCTGCGGGGTTACTTCCAGTGACAGCACAGCGTCTTTAAAAGACGTCGACGTGGCGCCGCTGCTGGTGGCTTCCTGGAAAGGAATCTCCACCCCGGATTCAATTACGGCCGGGCTCTTGTCAGCGGTGATCACTTTGGGTCGCGCAACCACTTCCGCGTTACCGTCCGCTGCCAGCGCTGAGAGTTCCAGGTCGACCAGGTAGCCGTCACCGGTCAGGCCGACGCCGAAGCTGGAGGCACCCGCCTGAGTGACCCCAAGGTCCACCACCAGGTCACCCGGGGTGGATATGTCGCCGGTGCCGTCCACCAGAATGTTCTGCAGTTCGGTCAGCGTTTCCAGGGAACCGCCATAGCGGATGGAGGTGTCGCTCTGATTGCGGATGCCGCCGCCGCCCCAGGCCACACCCATCTGCTCGGAGAAGGTGCTGTTAGCGGTCACGATACGGGCTTCGATCAATACCTGACGCACCGGAATATCCAACTGGGCAATCACCCTGCGGAATTCTTCCAGGCGGTCAGCGGTATCCGTGAGGATAATGGAATTGGTGCGCTCGTCGACAATCACACTGCCGCGCTCAGACAACATGGAGGAGCCGCCGCCGCCGCCGGAATTGAACAGGTTGAACAGTTCGGACGCCGAGGCGTAACGGATCTGCACAAACTCGGTGCGCAACGGCGCCAGTTCAGAAATCTGCTTCTGGTTTTCCAGTTCCAGTTTTTCCCGCGCGGCAATTTCCGCAGCCGGGGCCACCAGCAACACGTTACCTACCTGGCGCTGGTCCAGTCCCTTGGTTTTTAAGATCAGCTCCAAGGCCTGATCCCAGGGTACACTCTTCAGGCGCAGGGTAATGCGGCCGCTGACGGTGTCGCTGGCCACCAGGTTCAGGTCGGTGAAGTCCGCAATCAACTGCAGTACCGACCGCACTTCAATGTCCTGGAAGTTCAGCGACAGCTTTTCACCCTTGAAGCGGAACAGGCTTTCGCGCTCCGCCAGCTGATCTTCGGTTACCGGCGTCACGTCAATGGACATGGTGTTGTCCGCCTGATAAGCCAGATAGTCGTAGTTGCCGTCCGCTTCGATAATAAATACCGCGTGTTCACCCTGCTGCACAGCGTCGATGAGCTGTACCGGGGTGGCAAAGTCGGTAACGTCCAGGCGGCGGCGCAGTTCCTGCGGCAGGTTCGTGTTGCGGATCTCGACCCGCACCCGGCCGGCATCCGACGATACGTTAACGGGGACCTTGGGATCGCTGAGGGACAGGATCACGCGGCCTTCACCGCCCTGTCCGCGGCGGAAATCCACACTGTCGATGCGCGCGTCGCGGCTCACCGCACGGCTGCGCTGATCGTCTGCCACGTCCAGCTGCTGGGCAGCCGGTTCACCCGGGGTGCTGCCGGCGCCCACCAGCAGAAAAAGGGTGTTGCCCTGCACGCTGGTTTCGTACGACACCAGCTGGGTCAGGTTAACAATGGCGCGGGTGCGGTCCTTGGTGCTGATCACCGACACCCGGCGGGCGTTGCCAATACCCAGGTTATGGTGCTTGGCTTCCAGGCCGCTGACCACCCCCGGCAGGTCCAGCACAATACGCGCCGGCTGCTCGATGGTGTAACCGTTGGGTTCCGGCGGGGTGCCGTCGAACTTCATGCGAATTTCGGTTCTGTCACCCGGCAGAGAGGAAAACTCAATGCTCTCCATGGACACCGCCCAGGCGCCGCCGGCGGCCAGAACGGCCAGCGACACAACCGCTGCGCGGATAACCCTTGTCATATGTTTTATCGACATCTTACTCATCCTCTATGCTCCGCCAACCAGGGCCACCGAACGCGTGCGTTCGACCCATCCACCCGTTCCATCGGGAACAATTTCAATCAACTCAATGCTGGTGTCGTTGACGCCCTCAATTTTGCCGTGATCACTGCCCATGTAATCGCCGGTCTGTACCCGATGCACGCCGCCGTTGGCGTCCTGTATCAGGCCAAAAGTGGTTCCGTTCTGCGCCAGCGTGCCCACCATGGCCAACTGGGCAATCGGGAACTGCTCCAGGAACTGTTTCACCCGGTTGAAGTCCGGGGTGACTTGAGGACCGCTGCGGCGGTCCACCCGCTTGACCACCGCGGGCGGTTCAAACGGACTGCGTTTGTTGCTGACCATGTAGGAAAACGGCGGTACCGTTTCGATCGGCGGCAGCGGTTCGATGCGGCCGCGGGGCCGCGAATCCACTTCGTCCATAAATGCTTCAAGGTCAGCATAGTTATTGCCGCCGCCGCACGCGGACAGGCTCAGCGCCGCCGCCAGCACCAGCAGCAGCCTGGCAAAAGTGTTCTGCATCAGAGGACCGCGCATCAGCTCGCCTCCTCAAGGTAACGGTAGGTTTTCGCCAGAATCTGCATGCGCAGAATGGGCGGGTTGTCCGTGGGTTCAATCTCAAAGTCGTGCAGGGTGACAATCCGCGACAGATTGGCCACACCGCTGACAAAAGAACCAATCTTATGGTAGGTGCCTTCCACCACCACCAGTATCGGCAGCTCGATATAAAACTCCGTCTGCCGTTCCGCTTGCAGGTCGATGCTCTCAATGGTCAGATCGTTGTCCAGCGCGGTGCGGGTGATATCTTCCAGCAGTCCGGGCACCTCGGTGTCGGTAGGCAGCTGCCTCAACAAACCGTCAAACGTGGCTTCCATTTCGATTTTCTGCTGGCGCAGGGCTTCCAGATTCGCCGCCTGACCGGCTTTGTCTTCATATTCCTTGCGCAGGTCCAGCTCTTTGGCTTCCGAGCGGGCCAGATCGGTTTGCTTGTCCGTGATGTGCCAGTAGTAGCCGATGGCCAGCACCATCACAAACAGAATCACCAGCAGGATGATTTTGACCGGCCCCGGCCAGGAGCCAACGTTGTTAACGTCGAGGTTGTTAAAATCGACGTTCTTCAGAGTGTCGAGGGTGTCCTGCAAAGCCATCACAGTTCCTCCTCTTTTTCAGCGTTGGGATTCACCTGCACAAAACTCAAGTCAAAGCGCGACGCCTGCTCCCCGTAGTTCGGGTTCTGCGGGTCTTCCTTGATGCTTTTCAGGTTGGGGTCGGTAAACAGTTCTGATCCGTCGAGATTACGCATCAGGGCGGAAATGCGGTTGTTGGACTCCGCCACCCCTTCCAGGGTCACCACGTTACCTTCCATCTTCAGCTCACTGTAATGCACACCTTTGGCCAGGGTATGCACCATCTGGTCAAACACGCGCACAATCACAGAGCGGTTGCCCTGCAATTCCTGAATAACGCGCATGCGCGCCAGCAGGTCTTCACGCTGCTTGCGCAGATCTCTGATCTCCGCAATCTTCTTGTCCAGGTCTTTAATCTTGCGTTCCAGAAACGCATTGCGGCCGTCCTGGCTTTCAATGGCGGCATTCAGGAACTGGCCGGTGCCGAGAATGATCAGCACCGCAAACAGCAAAGCAGCCCCGGTCTGGGCGAGAAATTCTTTCTGCTTGCGTTCGCGCTCCCATTCGCGCCATGGCAGTAGGTTGATATTCGCCATTATGTAAAGCTCCTCATGGCCAGACCACAGGCAATCATCAGCGCCGGCGTATCATTGGCCAGGGCGTCAGCGTCCACTTTTGCCGCCAGGGACATATTCTGAAAAGGGTTGGCCATGATGGTCGGCGTGCCCAGTTTGTTTTCAATCATCTCCGCCAGCCCGTCGATGGATGCGGTGCCGCCGGCCAGCACAATGTAGTCCACATCGTCGTATTGAGAGGAAGAGAAGAAAAATTGCAGCGAGCGGGTCACCTGCTGCAGCACCGCTTCTTTAAACGGCTGTAATACTTCATCCGCGTAGTCGTCCGGCAGGCCGCCCTGTTTTTTGGCCAGGCCGGCTTCTTCAAAGGACAGGCTGTAGCGGCGCTGAATCTCTTCCGTCAGCTGCTTGCCGCCAAACAGCTGTTCCCGCGTATAGATGGCTTTGTCGTCCGCCAGCACGGACAGCGTGGTCATGGTGGCGCCGATATCGATGATGGCAACCACCAGGTCTTCCGGGTTATCGCCAAGCTGCGGCTTGACCAGATCAAAAGCCCGCTTCATGGCATGCGCTTCGATATCCACCACCGTGGGTTTAATGCCGCCCAGGTCCAGGGCCGCTTCGCGCATCTCCACGTTTTCCTTACGGCAGGCGGCCAGCAGCACTTCCACCTGCTCCGGGTTGCGGTCCGACAAACCCAGCACCTCAAAGTCCAACGCCACTTCATCTAACGGGTAGGGTATGTACTGGTCCGCTTCAACGGTGATCTGATTTTCCATCTCGTCGTCGGACAGCTCAGCGTCCATCTCGATGGTCTTGGTGATGACCGCGGAACCGGCCACGGCCACAGCGGCAAGTTTGCTGCCGGTCTTGGCGCGGGTCAGTACCCGCCGTACCGCTTCGCCAACCCCTTCCACATCAGAAATATTTTTTTCCACCACTGCGTTTGGCGGCAGCGGTTCAACAGCATACGATTCGACTTTATACTTCTCGCCCGCATTCGACAGCTCAAGGAGCTTGACTGAGGTCGAACTGATATCCAGGCCAAGGAGAATATTTGTCTTTTTTCCAAACAAAGCCACGGTAAAATTTCCTTTGACGGCGCGGGCACTTACGTCCTATACATGCAGCGAAACATTAAATACCAAGCTTGATCTTAGAGCAATCAGCACCGCGCCTGTTTTGCGTATACTTAAGATCTCAAATTGGCGTGCGTTTAGCTGTCGGTTTTTTGTAACACGTAACTTAAGAGTCCCTTTTCCAACCACAAACCCAGTATCTTGACAAAATACCTGACACAAACTACCGGGATCGTTATGCGTCGTATTATGTGGATGAGCCTCGCAGGTTTATGTGCCGCAGTCCTCAGTCTCGCAGGCGTATATTTATATCTCGACCCACAGATTCCCAAACCTGAAACCTATCGCCAGGTACAGCTTGAAACGCCCCTGCGTGTGTTTGCTGAAGACGGCGCCCTGCTGGCTGAGTACGGTGAACGCCGGCTGATCCCCATAAGCCTTGACGAAGTTCCCAAACAGTTTATCAACGCGTTACTGGATACAGAGGATAAACGTTTTTACCAGCACAGTGGCATAGATTTTATTTCCCTTGCTAACGATATCGTCAACTTAGTTGGCACACTAATCACAGAAGGCGAGTTGGGGCCGGGCGCCAGCACGATAACCATGCAACTGGCGCGGAATGTGTCGTTCAGTCTGGAGCGGCGTTTTCTGCGTAAGTTCAAAGAAATGCTGCTGGCGCTGAAGATCGAAAGGGAGCTGAGCAAAGACGAGATCCTTGAGCTGTACATTAACGTGGTGGCATTCGGCAAACGCGCTTACGGCGCCCAGGCGGCTGCCCTCACCTACTATGGCAAGCCACTTAACGAATTGGATCTGCCACAGCTGGCGATGCTGGCCGGCATCCCCCAGGCACCTTCCGCAGCCAACCCCATTAACGGACCGCGCCGGGCCCTGGCGCGGCGCAATCTGGTGTTGTCCCGCATGTTTGCCCAGGGTTCCATCACTGAAGAAGAACTGCGCCAGGCGGCCGCCGCACCCATCTCCGCCGGCGTCTACGCGCGGGCACTGGACGTGCCCAGCCCCTACGCCTCCGAGTGGGTGCGCCAGCAGGGCTTGAGCCTGGTCCGGGACCTCTACACCGGCGGCTACGAAATCACCACCACCATTAACAGCAGCATGCAGGCGGAAGCCATCCGCGCGCTGCGCAAAGGCCTGGTGGGCTACGACCACCGGCACGGTTACCGCGGCGCTGAAGATACCGTGGACGGTGAGCTGTTAAGTGAATTGCAAAGCGCCGAAGCTGCGGCGCTGGCAGCGGTGCTGCCGGGCGGGGCACCCGACGCTGACGACAACGCGGTGGCGGACGAAGCCGCCGAGCAGCCCGCGGACCAGCCCGAAGCAGCTGAGAGTGTCACCGACAGCCTCAGCACCCTGCTGGACTTCGGCACCGGCAATTCTAACGAATATCCTGAGCCGCTGCGCGAGCGCGTTAATGAAGTATTGAGCGAACGCACCCTGTTCGGCGCCATGGAACCCGCGCTGGTGGTGGGGGTGGCGGCGGACCATGCTGCCGCTCAACGCGCCGACGGCAGCCTGATCAGGCTGGAATACGAAGACGCCGGCTGGGCGCGCCCGTACATTAACGTGGACCTGCGCGCGCCGCTGCCGGAAGAGATGAGCGGTATCGTCTCCACCGGCGACCTGATCCGCATCACCCCCGGCAGCGAAGGCGGCTGGGAACTGGCCCAGCTGCCGGACATCCAGGGCGCGCTGATTGCCCTGGACCCGCACAACGGCGCGGTGCGCGCCATGGTCGGCGGCTTCGACTTTTACCGCAATCAGTACAACCACGCCTTGCAGGCGGCACGGCAGCCGGGATCGGGCTTTAAACCTTTTGTCTACTCAGCAGCGCTGGCCGCCGGCGTCACCCCGGCTGACATATTCATGGACGCGCCGCTGGTATTCGACGACGAAAACCTCGAGAGCCAATACCGTCCGGACAACGACAACAACCGCTACAACGGGCCCACCCGCCTGCGCGAAGCCTTGTACCGTTCCATCAACCTGGTGTCCATCCGCGTGCTCATGTCCATCGGCGCCGGGCACGTACTGGATTATGTGCCCAATTTCGGCTTCCGCACCACCACCTTTCCCCGTAATACCCAGCTCGCCATCGGCGGCGGCACCATGGCGGTGACGCCGCTGGATATGGCGCGGGCTTATGCCGTGCTGGCCAATCAGGGTTATCTGATCGACCCCTATATTGTCAGCGAGCTGCGTAACTCTTCCGGCGATGTGATCTACCGCGGCAATCATCCGCAGGTGGATACCGGCTGTGATGACGATGACGCGGACCCCTCCGCTGAGGGTGAAGGCCTGCCCGACGAAGCGGAGCCGACATCGCTGTTTGACGTCTTAGGCCCCGACCCCGCGGCACCCGTGTTATTGCCGGAAGAAGATCCGGCGGATGCCTTAATCGGACCCTGCGGCGCGCCCAACGGCCCCATTCAGGCGCCGCGGGTGATCGACGAACGCAATGCGTTTATCATGCACTCCATGTTGCAGGACGTGATCAAACGCGGTACCGGCCGCCGCGCGCGTCTGCTCAAGCGTACGGACCTGGCGGGTAAAACCGGCACCACCAACGATGCCGCGGACACCTGGTTTAACGGTTACTCACCAAATCTGGTAACCACCGTGTGGGTGGGGTTCAGCAACCACCAGCCGCTGGGCGGCCGTGCCTACGGCGCTAACACACCGCTGCCGATCTGGATCGACTTCATGGAAGACGCGCTGCGCGGCGCCCCGGAAACGGCCCTGCCCCAACCGGCGGGGATTGTGACCATGAAAATAGATCCCAAATCCGGCACTCCGGCGGACCCACGGCAGGCCAACGCGGTATTTGAATTTTTTATGCGCGAGCACGCGCCGGTGCGCAAGCAGACCACCAAACCGGCGGACCAGGATGAAGTCAAAGCGGTGGATCTGTTTTAGCGGATTCGGCTACTGCACAACCTTGATCAGGTCCCCGGCTCTGGGTTCGCCGCGCGGGTGGTGACCGTTCAACACGCGCAAGGTTTCTTCGCCGTGCACTTTGAGGGGAATGTTACGCGCCAGATCCGCATAGGTCTGCCCCGGGCGCGCCTCAACAACTTTGATTTTCTGGTTGTTGATCAGCCGCAGGTCCACCGCGGTCATGGCCCGGAAAGAGTTAACCGTGTCTTCAAACTGCTGCTCAAACTGAGCCGGATCACCCTTGTCACCCAGTTCGCCGTTAAACAGGTAGACGCCGCCGTCTTTGTACACCACCGCAATCTTGCGCACCTGGGCATTGCCGCTGACCACTTTCACCGAGGCGATGTAGCCCTGGTACGGGCCCACCTGAATTTCTTTGCCGTCTTCCAGGTCGTCCCGGCGCAGGGTTTTGGTCAGGTACTCTTCCGGGGTCTGCTCCTCTTCAGGCGGGCTCTGCCGCTTGACGCCGATGCTGGCTTTATCCATACCTCTCGGCGTGTTGCCGAACACCTCCTGGGGAGTGGCGTTAACCGACCAGCCGGCGGGGAATTTAATCGCCAGGCGCAGGGCGCCGTGATAATAAACGCCGTCTTTCACCACGCCGGTGGCGGCATCATCACCGTAACGCAAGCCGTCCAGCATGGCGTGGAAATCCCGTTCCGGCTCCGCCAGTTCGTCGGGAAACAGGTGCTGGGACTGTTGCACCAACTCGTGCAGGCGTTTCTGGTGCGCCGGGTGGGAACCGAGGATGCCGTGATAGAAAGCAGGGCGGTTGTTCACCGTGCGCTGGAAGTTGTCGTGATCGCGCAGCATCTGGATGCTGTCCAGCATGGCGCGCGGGTTGTAACCGGCGCGCATGATAAACTGGGTACCGTACTCGTCAGCTTCCAGTTCGTAAGCCCGGCCGTAACCGGCAATGGCGGTTTGCGTGAGGGTATTGGAGAGGCCGTAAATGGCTGAAGAGCCCGTGGCGTAGCTGCCGATCCAACCGAGAATTTCCCCCAGCCGCAGCTTGCCCACCTTGCGCCGGCCGTGGTTGCCCACCACGTGGCCAATCTCGTGGCCGATGACACCCGCCAGCTCGTCTTCGGAATTAAAGTGGGCGAGGATGCCCCGGGTGACAAAAATGTACGCATCCGGGGTGGCAAAGGCGTTCACTTCAGACTGATCCGTTACCGTAAAGGTGTAGGTGCGGCCGGCATGCGGCGATACCGCCAGCAGGCGCTCACCAATTTCCGTAACGTAGTCCTGCCACTCCTCGTCCGGGTAAATCAGCTCTTTTTCCAGCAGTTCGTTATAAGTCTCCGCACCGGCGCCGGCATAAGCGGCAGGCGTACTCAGCACCATGATCAGACTCAACACCAGAGCCAACACCAGGCCCGGGGCCACACCCGCAGCGGGGCCCAGCAACGGGGACTGTGCGGGATGCTTGAATCTGCCGGGCTGCAAATACGTTGTCACGGAAAAACCCTCTAGCCGGATACCGCTGTTTGACCACAAACAGCCGCCAAGGTGCCCCGGGGCGCGCCTCAGGTGCCGTCAGCGGCACTCAGGCAACTTGCTCCTGGAAGCTATAGCCGGTTAAGGATAACGCAAAAATTTAAACCCAGCCTGAACGGCTTGCGGAGCGTGCCCGCGGGGCAGCACCGCAGCCTGCAGCGGCCGGCAACGAAAAGCTTAGCTGCGCCCGCCGCGGTTGCCGAAACGCTGGCGGAAACGCTCCACGCGGCCGCCGGAATCGACAATTTTCTGCTTGCCGGTATAAAACGGGTGGCAATTTGAGCAAACGTCGATGTGGAAGTCCGCACCCGCCGTGGAACCTACTTCAATTACGTTACCGCAGCTGCAGGTGGCTTTAACGGTGCTGTATTCGGGATGAATTTCCGGCTTCATGATGGCCTGACCTTCACAGTACTCAAATTCGGGGCGGCGCAGTTTACCAGAAGCCCAATTAATGGCAAACGCATGCACAAGTCCAGCATATATGGCATGGATCAAAATGGACCCACAGGGGCCAGAGTGTGCGAAAAACGTCACCGCCCTCCCATTCAGGCTGAATTCAGGGCGCTGCCGGCCTAATTAGTGTTAACACCGCCACAAATTTTTTTGGCACGAACTATGCTTTACCAAGTACAGCCTTGTGCCACATCTTTGCATACCGTCGGAGGTAGTTATGTGCCGGCCCAACAATCAGCAAAACATCAAAGCCGCATCCGCGGCGTACCGGGGCACCTGCGGCGAAAGCCACACCGCCGGGACGTTTAACTTTGCCCCGGCCTTCCGCAACACCGCCACCGGCGAGGTGGAACTGGCACGCTTCGCTGACGGCAGGCTGGCACCCATGCACCTGATCTGCGGTTTGCCCAAGGCGTGGGCTACCCGGCTGGACGCCAAAGGCCAGGTGCTGGAGCTGCTCGACACTATTGAGGCCGGTTTCTGGCGTGATAACCGGTTTTACACCCGCGACGAAGCCCGGGCGGCGAAAAGCGGCTGACAGCCCGCTCTCAGAGCAAGTCCCACAGCAGCAACACCTGCTGCCTGCCTTACTCCTCGCTCCCGCAGCCCGCACAGTTATTGCCTGTTGCGGATGACGGCACTTTCGGCATTCTGCCAAAATGCCCCGGATGCACCCCAGAATTGTCCAAGTCGCGGTACCCAGGCCGCTGCATTCCGTATACGACTACCAGGTGCCGGCACCACTGCCCATGCCGGCGGTGGGCGCCCGGGTGCGGGTGCCGTTTAACCGCGGCAGTACGGTAGGTGTCTGCACCGCCCACCTCCACAGTTCCGCCCACAAAAGCCTGAAAGACGTGGCGGAAGTGCTGGACGGGCAACCCCTGCTGCCGCCCGACCTGGTGCAGTTGGCGCATTGGATGACGGACTACTACCACCATCCGCTGGGGGAGGTGCTGGCCACCCTGCTGCCCGCCGCGGCGCGCAAGGGGGCACCCGGCAATCTGGATGAGCCGGATTGGTGGACCACCAGCGTCCCCGCCTTCGACAACAAACGCGCCACCGCCCAGCGCGCGTTGTTCGACTATCTGCAGGCAAACCAGCCCTGCGCCGCTGAGCAATTGACCGCCGCGGGACACAAGCGCGCCGCCCTGCGCGCGCTGGCCAAAGCCGGTGCCGTGGAGCGCTGCGAACCGGACTTGCGCGGCGGCGGCGAAGTACCGCCCGAACCGTCAGCAGCACAGGCTACGGCAATTCAGGCCGTCATCACCAAGCTGGATGCTTTTAACGTGCAACTGCTTGAGGGGGTTACCGGCAGCGGCAAAACCGAGGTCTATCTGCGGGTGATGGAGCCGGTACTGGATCAGGGCGGCCAGGTGCTGGTGCTGGTGCCGGAAATTGCCCTCACCCCGCAAACCCTGCAGCGCTTTCAACAGCGTTACGGCGGCGTCGGCATGCTGCACTCAAACCTCAGCGACCATGAACGCCTGCAGACCTGGCTGAAAGCAGCCGCCGGCAAGCTGCGGGTGATTGTCGGTACGCGCTCCGCCATCTTCACACCGTTTCGGAAGCTGGGCCTGATTGTGGTCGACGAGGAGCACGACAGCTCTTATAAACAACAGGACGGCTTACGCTATTCAGCCCGGGATCTGGCCGCCAAGCGCGCCCAGCAACTGAACCTGCCGGTGGTGCTGGGTTCAGCCACGCCGTCGCTGGAATCGCTGTACAACGTCAACCGCGGCCGTTATGCAAAACTGAGCCTGCCGCACCGCGCCGCCGGCGCCCGCATGCCCACTTACCACCTGATTGATATGCGCGGCCAAGCCCATACCGACGGCGTGGCGGTGGCCCTGGAACACGTCATCCGCCGCCACTTGGACGCCCGCGGCCAGGTGCTGCTGTTTCTCAACCGGCGCGGCTTCGCCCCGGCCCTGTTGTGCGCCGCCTGCGGCTGGCAGGCGCTGTGTTCCGATTGTGACGCCAAACTCACCCTGCACCGCAAACCCGCCGCCCTGGTGTGCCATCACTGCGGCCTGCGCTTCCCCATTCCCGACCAATGTGAACATTGCGGCAGTAGCTCCCTGCTGCCGGTAGGCATGGGTACCCAGCGCACGGAGGCGGCGGTGCAGCGGCTGTTTAAAGATCTTCCCGTATACCGTATCGACCGCGACAGCACCCGCAGCAACCGTGCCCTGGAACAGCGTTTTGCGCAGATAAACACCGGCGAACCGGCCATTATGGTAGGCACGCAGATGCTCGCCAAAGGCCACCATTTCCCCAATGTCACCCTGGTTGCCATTCTCAACGCGGATGCAGGCTTCTGCAGCCCGGATTTCAGGGCGCCGGAACGCACCGCCCAACTCATCACCCAGGTGGCCGGCCGCGCCGGCCGTGCTGAACGCCCCGGCGAAGTCTGGATCCAGACCTACCAGCCGGACAACCCGCTGCTGCAATGCCTGATGCAGGCCGGTTACCCCGGTTTTGCCGAACTTGAGTTACAGCAGCGTATTGCGGTGGGCCTGCCGCCGGCCAAACCCATGGCGCTGATCCGCGCTGAATCCGCCAACGGCACCGAGGCGGTAAACTTGCTGCAGCAGTTCAAGCAGCAGCTACGCGGATTGGAATTGTTGGGGCCGGTGGCGGCGCCCATCGCCCGGGTCGCCAACCGCCAGCGCTACCAATTGATGTTAGTGGCGGACTCGCGCCCGCACCTGCACCAGCACCTGGCCCGGCTGCAGCCGCCGCGGCTGCCGCGCAGCCTGCGCTGGTCAATCGACGTAGACCCATACGACAGCCTGTAAAGGGGTGGTATAGTGCGCCGCCTGATCAGTCAACGCAGTGTCTTGTTGCATGCCCAAGGATTACGCACACCGCGCGCGCACCAACAGCCGCAGTAAATCAACAAAAACAAAAAAGAAGACCAGCCGCCCGCGCGCCACGCCGGCACGCAAAATGGTCTTCCACGGTCCCAGCTTTTCATTCGGCGCGCTGGTGGGGGCTGCGGTCATTATTGCCGCTGCGTACGCGCCGGAACTGCTGCAACCGCGCCCGCAAGCCACACCCGCGCCGGAACCCACCGCCGCGGCGCCCCAGGTTGAATTTGAATTCGACAAACTGTTGCGCGACAGCGAAGTCAAAGCCGATCCGGAACCTTATGCGGTACCGGAACCGGACCTGACCGATACCCCCAGCAGCTTCAGCGTGCAGGCGGCTTCGTTCCGCAGCGCCGCGGATGCGGAACAGTTGCGCGCGCGGCTGCTGCTGCAAAACCTGCCGGCCACGGTCAGCGAGTCCACCCTGGACACCAGCCGCTGGTACCGGGTTACCGTGGGGCCGTTCCAGCGCCAGGTGGAAGCCGAACGCGCATTAACCAAGCTGCGCGAACAGGGCCTGGACGCAATATTCCTCAGACGTTGATAAACCCGCACCTTGCCCCCACTATACCGGCACCAGCACACGCCGCGCGGCCGGAGCACAGCCGTACCGCGGGCCGCAGGCCGTTCCGGCCCGCCGCTATAAAACATAACGGATCAAAAAATAACGGACCTTCAATGGAACAATTTCACGGCACCACCATTCTCAGCGTCCGCGACAGCATCACCGTGGTGATTGGCGGAGACGGCCAGGTGTCCGTCGGTGACACCGTCATGAAAGGCAACGCGGTTAAGGTACGCAAGCTCTACCAGGGTAACGTGATTGCCGGTTTTGCCGGCAGCACCGCGGATGCATTTACCCTGTTTGAAAAATTTGAGGCGGTGCTGGAAAAATACAGCGGCCAGTTGACCCGTGCAGCGGTGGAACTGGCCAAAGAATGGCGTTCCGACCGGGCCCTGCGGCGCCTGGAAGCCATGATGATTGTAGCTGACCCCTCCGCCACCCTGCTGATCAGCGGTACCGGTGACGTCCTCGAACCGGAAACCGGGGTGCTGGCCATAGGTTCCGGCGGTGCCTACGCGCGCGCTGCTGCGTTGGCGCTGACGCAAAACACCACGCTGCCGGCTGCTGACATAGTCGCCAAGGGCCTGGAGATTGCCGGCGACATCTGCATCTACACCAACCAGCAGCACACTATTGAATCGCTGTCTGTGAACGAGTAATTCCATGAGCATTATGACCCCGCGCGAAATCGTGCACGAACTGGACAGGCACATTGTCGGCCAGGACGCAGCCAAAAGAGCTGTGGCCATTGCCCTGCGCAACCGCTGGCGGCGCATGCAGGTGGAACCGGAGCTGCGAGAAGAAATCAGCCCCAAAAACATTCTCATGATCGGCCCCACCGGGGTGGGTAAAACCGAGGTGGCACGCCGTCTGGCGAAGCTGGCCAACGCCCCCTTTATCAAGATCGAAGCCACCAAATTTACCGAGGTGGGATACGTCGGGCGCGATGTGGAATCCATTGTGCGGGACCTGGTGGACGTGGCGGTGAACATGCTGCGCGACAAAGAAATGCAGCGCGTGCAGAGCCAGGCGGAAGACCGCGCGGAAGAACGCATCCTCGACGCGCTGTTGCCGGAACCCCGCGCCGCGGGCTTCAGCGACACGCCGGCGGAAAATTCCGGCACCCGCCAGACCTTCCGCAAGAAACTGCGGGAAGGCACGCTGGACGAAAAAGAGGTGGACATCGAACTGGAGCAGGTGGCGGTCGGCGTGGAAATCATGGCGCCGCCGGGCATGGAGGAGATGACCAGCCAACTGCAGAATATGTTCAGCAACCTGGGCGGCGGCCGCAAGCGCAGCCAGCGCCTGAAAATCAAAGACGCGCTGCGCAAGGTCACCGAGGAAGAAGCTGCGGCGCTGATCAATGACGACGAAATCAAAGCCCACGCGGTGGAAGCGGTGGAGCAGACCGGCATCGTCTTTCTTGACGAGTTGGACAAAGTGGCCAAGCGCACCGAAACCACCGGCGCGGACGTCTCCAGGGAAGGGGTGCAGCGGGACCTGCTGCCGCTGATCGAAGGCTGCACCGTCTCCACCAAATACGGCATGGTGCGCACCGACCATATTCTGTTTATCGCCTCGGGCGCGTTCCATCTGGCCAAACCCAGCGATCTGATCCCCGAACTGCAGGGCCGCCTGCCCATCCGGGTGGAGCTGCAGGCCCTGTCACCGGCGGATTTCCGCCGCATCCTGGTGGAGCCCAACGCCAGCCTCACCGAGCAATACCAGGCTTTAATGGCGACTGAAAACCTGGATCTGGAATTTGACGAATCCGGCATCGAGCGGATTGCGGAATTAGCCTGGGAAGTCAACGAAGGCACCGAAAATATAGGCGCCCGGCGCCTGCACACGGTTATGGAACGGCTGCTGGAGAGCCTGTCTTTTGACGCCGGGGACGGCACCACCAGCCATGTGCTGGTGAACGCGGAGTACGTCGACAGCCATCTGGGCGACCTGGTGAGCAATACGGATTTATCGCGCTTTATTCTCTAAAGTGCGCCGGAAAAAGTGCGCCGGCGGGTATAAAATCCACCTCAGCAGATAAGTGAGGCAGGTCCTGCAGTGCTGGCGCCACAGAAAATTACATACCACAAAATAGCCCATACCCTGGAGGTGGCCTGGGCGGACACCACCTTTACCCTGCCTGCGGAATTGCTGCGGGTCTATTCCCCGTCCGCGGAGGTGCGCGGCCATTCCGCTGAGCAGCGCAA
The DNA here is from genome assembly GCA_028279305.1 of Pseudomonadales bacterium. GTDB lineage: Bacteria > Pseudomonadota > Gammaproteobacteria > Pseudomonadales > Azotimanducaceae > UBA4421. Next base: position 5,725 of record JANQOA010000082.1, on the reverse strand, counting down.
ACTGCAGACCGGCAAAAAAAATGTCGGCGTGCGCAGCATTGAAGCCATCGGCAATTACGCCATCCGCATCAGCTTTGATGACGGCCACGACACCGGCATCTACTCGTGGGAATTCCTGCACGATCTGGGCAGCCAGCAGGACCGCTACTGGCAGGAATACCTGTCCGAGCTGAAAACCGCCAACGCCTCCCGCCTGCCCCACATCCCGGTGGGCCAGTGGCAACCGCCGGGGCCCTCCCGGTAAGCGGCCGCCAGACCATGAGCAGCACGGACAAATCGGAACAGGTCAACTTCGGTTACCAGAAGGTGGCGCCGGAGGAAAAAACCCGCCTGGTGGGGGATGTGTTCCGCACCGTGGCGGACCGCTACGATGTCATGAACGATCTGATGTCGCTGGGCACCCACCGCCTCTTCAAACGCATGGTCATCCAGATGTCCGGCGTCCGCGCCGGCCAGCGGGTGCTGGACCTGGCCGGCGGTACCGGAGACATGTCAGCCTTGTTTGCGGAACAGGTTGGGGAGCAGGGCCAGGTGGTGCTGACCGACCTGAACGAAGAGATGATGATGGTGGGCCGCAACCGGCTGCTGGACCAAGGCCACGCCCAGGTACGCTTCTGCCGCGCCGCCGCGGAAGCGCTGCCGTTTCAGGAACACGCTTTCGACTGTGCCTGCATCAGTTTCGGTTTGCGCAATTTCACCGACAAGGACGCAGCCTTAAAAGAACTGTTGCGGGTGTTGAAACCCGGCGGCACGCTGGTGGTGCTGGAATTTTCCAAACCCGCCAACCCGCTGCTGGAGACCGCCTACAATGCCTTTCAGGCGCTGTGGCCGGCCGCCGGCAAAGCGGTGGTGGGGGACGCGCAACCTTACCAGTACCTGGTGGACTCGATCCGCGTGCATCCGCACCAGCGGGCGTTGAAGCAGATGTTTGAAGACGCCGGCTTTACCGATACCAGCTACCACAATCTGGTCGGCGGCGTGGCGGCCATTCACCGCGGCAGCAAACCCGGCCGCCCCTGATAACCATGAGTATTACGCCGCTATGACTAATCTGGCTAACGTTTTTGGTGACATGCTGGCTGACGTGGCCACACGGGCCACCAACCAGGCCCTGCAGACCGACCCTCAGTTGCGCGCCCGGCTGCAGCAACTGGACGGCAATACCATTGAAATCAACTGCACCATGCCGCCCATGGCCTGGCACCTGACGGTGCTGGACGGCGGCCTGCATCTGGGCAGCGGCCCGGCTCTGCAACCCCAGGTCATCATGCAGGGCAGCGCGGCTGATCTGGCCGCCTGGCTGTTTCCAGGCAACCAGGGCGGCCGCGTGGAAATCAACGGCGACGAAACCCTGTTGTTGGAAGTCGCCGGTATCCTGCGTGACTTTCAACCGGACATTCAGGACCCGCTGGGGCAGCTGCTGGGCCCGCAGATGGCCAGCACCCTGCTGGGTACCGCTGAGATGGGTCTAAAAGGGCTGCGCTCCCTTATCGAAGGGGTCGGCCGCGGCAGCCCGAATACCGGCGGCAGCGGGCCGGTGCAGCAGGAGCAACTGGACACCGTGCTGCACGGTATAGATGAGTTGCGTCTGCGGGTTGACCGGCTGGCAGCCCAGGTCAAGGAAACGTCCGCTGACCCGGGGCAGTCCAAACCCGGCGGCACTGATACTCCGGGCAGCGGCAAGCCGGGGGACGCATGAAATCCGAGTGGCGCTTTCTTGCGCGCATCACGCGCCAGATTCTGCGCCACCGGCTGGACCGGCTGATTCCCGCCGGCGCGCTGCGGCACCGCAGCGCCCGTCTGGCGCTGGCCGGCTTGCAGCGGCTGCTGCCCGAACCCGGCGCCAGCCGCGGCGAGAGCCTGCGGCAGGCTTTTGTCGACCTCGGCCCGGTGTACATCAAACTGGGCCAGCTATTGTCCACCCGCCGCGACCTGCTGCCGGCTGATATTGCGGATGCCCTGGCGGACCTGCAGGACCGGGTGCCGCCGATACCCGACTTTGCCGTTGAGCAATTTGTTACCCAGCAGCTGGATGTGCCGGCGGCCGACGTGTTTGCGGAACTGCAGCCCCAGCCGCTGGCCTCGGCGTCCATAGCCCAGGTGCATGCCGCGCGCCTGCACAGCGGTGAAGAGGTGGTGGTCAAACTGGTGCGGCCGGGTATTGCGCCGCGCATCCGCGAAGACATGGCGTTGCTGAAGATACTTGCAGACCACATTACCCGCATGGTGCCGGACGCCATCCGCCTGCAGCTGCCCAGGGTCTGCGAAGATCACGAGCGGGTACTGTTGAACGAGCTGGATATGTTTTCCGAAAGCCGCAACCAGATCCAGCTGCGGCGCAACTTTGCCGACTCCGAAATGCTGTACGTGCCGCGCGTGTACGCGGAATACACGCGGCCGCAGATGTTTGTCATGGAGAGGGTGTACGGCACCCCGGTCAGTCACGTGGAAGAACTGCGCCGCTACGGCGTGGACATGAAGGTGCTGGCCCACAAAGGCGTAGAAACCTTTTTTACCCAGGTGTTCGAGCATAATTTTTTCCACGCTGACATGCACCCGGGCAACATCCTGATCGACACCACCCGGCCCGAGGACCCGCGTTATATCGCCCTGGACTGCGCCATCATCGGCACCCTCACGGAAGCGGACCAGAACTATCTGGCGCAGAACCTGCTGGCGTTTTTTCACCGCGATTACCGCCGCGTGGTGAGCCTGCACCTGCAGTCGGGCTGGGTGCCGGCGGACACCGACGCGGAGGAGTTTGAACGGGTGATCCGCGACGTCTGCGAACCGATTTTCGCCAAACCCCTGGCGGAGATTTCCTTCGGCGAATTTGTGCTGACCCTGTTTCAGACCGCCGGCCAGTTTAATATGGAAATCCAGCCGCAGCTGGTGCTGCTGCAGAAAACGCTGCTGTATATCGAAGGCGTCGGCCGCCAGCTTTACCCGCAGTTGGACCTGTGGGAGACGGCCCAGCCGTTCATGGAAGCCTGGGCAGCCCGCCACATGGGGCCTGCCGCGGTGGTCAGCGAATGGGTTAACGCCGGGCCGGAAGTCTGGCAGCAACTCTCGCGGCTGCCGCACACGCTGATGCGCAGCGAAAACGAGCTGCGCCTGTTAAAAAGCCACCTGCACCGGCAGCATCAGTCCATCACCCGCATCGAAGAGAGTTTTGCCCGCCAGGACCGGCGGCGGCGCTTTAAACAGGTGGCCGGTATCCTGCTGGTGGTGGCGGCCGGCTGGATGTTGTGGCAACCGCTGGCAGAAGGGTTGGCGGACGGCGACGTCACCATGCTGGCCGGGGTGATCAGCGCGCTGCTGGGTTCCGCTTTGCTGGTGCGCGCCTGAGCAGGCTGTCCCACAGCCCCGCCAGCAGGTAGAGTGCCGGTACCCCTACAGGACCCAACATGAACGATATTGTCGAACAACTTACCCAGGTACTGGAGCAGCGCAAAAGCGCTCAGGCGGACAGTTCTTATGTGGCTGCCCTGTACGCCAAAGGCACCAATAAAATCCTCGAAAAGGTGGGTGAAGAAGCCACAGAAGTGATTATCGCCGCCAAAGACGCGGACCGCGGCGCTGACGGCGCACACCTGGAAGTGACCAAGGAGGTTGCCGACCTGTGGTTCCACAGCATGGTGCTGCTGTGCCATCTGGGCCTGACCCCGGCAGATGTGCTGGATGAACTGGCACGCCGCTTCGGCGTTGGCGGTCATGAGGAAAAAGCCGGCCGCGGCAAAGGCTGAAGATAATTCCGTGCGGCCGTGCACGGTTTAACAGCTTTGCCATAAAGCATCTATATACCTAAGGGGTAAGCTATCTATAATGCGCCTTAATTACCTCCAACCTGGAGCACATCATGTTCGGACTCGGAATTCCCGAATTACTTGTCATTCTTGCCATCGTGCTGCTGATTTTTGGCCCCAAACGGCTGAAAAACATCGGCGCTGATCTGGGTAATGCCATCAAAGGTTTCCGCAAAGCGGTCAGTGACGACGAAAACCAGGCGGCAAACACCCAGGAAAAAGTAGAAGAACGGGTGATTGAGGGTGAGACGGAACCCCAGCCCCGCAACGCTCAGAACGAAAGCCGCTAACAGAGCACCCCGTTATGCTGGACATCAGCTTTATGGAACTGATGCTGGTCGCCATTGTCGGCCTGCTGGTCATTGGTCCCGAACGGCTGCCGGAAACCCTGCGCACCCTGGGCCTGTGGCTGGGCCGTCTGAGCCGCTCGTTCAGCAACGTTAAAGCGGAAATCGAAAAAGAAATCGGCATGGATGAGGTGAAACGCCAACTGCACAACGAAGCCATCATGGAACAGATGAAACGTATCGAAAACGAAGTGCAGGAGTCCGTCGACGAAGCCACCATCAACCCGCCGCAAACCAACACCCCAGCAGCCGGCCAGGTTGATGCTGCTGAAAGCGGGGAGGCTGAGGAGGCCCCCGCCGCTGATGCGGCGCCCGCAAATCAAGACGCGGATCAGGCTGACGCGGACCAATCCGCCGCCGTGAACGAGCCCGCCAGCGCTCCGCTGCCGCCCACCGACGCTGAACTGGAAGCGGAATTCGAGCGCAAACAACGCCAGCAGCGCAGCGTCACCTGATCCGCCCATGGCTCAGGCGGAAGAACAGGAACGCGACCCCCACGACGTTGCCGTCGATCAGGCGGAGATGCCGTTCCTGGACCATATTATTGAACTGCGCAGCCGCATCCTGCGCAGTCTGGCGGTGGTGGTGGTGCTGTTCATACCCATTTACTACTTTGCCAACCCATTGTACGAGTGGGTGGCCGGACCGTTGCTCAGTCAGCTTCCGGACGGCGCCAGCATGATTGCCACCCAGGTGGCGACCCCCTTTTTCACGCCGCTGAAGCTGGCAATTTTTGCCGCGATTTTCCTCGGCATACCGTACCTGCTGCACCAGATGTGGTCTTTTGTCTCACCGGGCCTGTACCGCCACGAAAAACGTTTTGCCGTGCCGCTGTTGATTTCCAGCGTGCTGCTGTTTTATGCCGGCATGGCGTTTGTCTATTATCTGGTGTTCCCGCTGGTATTCGGCTTTTTCACCAGCGTGGCGCCGGCCAGTGTGGAAATCATGACCGACATCGATCAGTACCTGAACTTTGTCATGAAGATGTTCTTTGCCTTCGGCCTGGCGTTCGAAATCCCCATTGCTACCATGCTGCTGGCCTGGTCCGGCATCGCCACCGCGGATTCCATGGCCAACAAACGGCCTTACGTCATTGTCGGCTGTTTTGTGGTGGGCATGCTGCTGACCCCGCCGGATGTGATTTCCCAACTGCTGCTGGCGCTGCCTACGTGGCTGCTGTTTGAACTGGGTGTATTCCTCGCGCGTTTTATCGAGAAACGCGAAACCGCTGACTGATCTGCCATGCAGGCTGTTGCCGTGCTGGACAAACATCATCAGTGGCGGCAGCAGGATCAAACCGCCCTGCCGGTGTACAGCCTGACCAAGCCGATCATCGCGTATGCGGTCCACCAGCTGCAGATTGAACCCGACGCGCCGGTGGCGGATTGGATCAGAAGCGACTGGCTGCCCCACACCGGCTTGACGGTAAGGCATCTGCTGAACCACACCAGCGGCTTATGTGACTACGGCCCGTTGCCCGCTTATCACCAGGCCATCGAGGCCGGCGCGCCGTGGCGGGACGAAGACTTTGCCCACCATACCTTGCAGCAGCCCCTGCTGCATCCGCCCGGC
>JANQOA010000074.1 GCA_028279305.1 Pseudomonadales bacterium | reverse complement strand
TTATCCCATTACCCATCCGCAAATCCAGCGGCTGGCGCAGCAGACCCTGGCTGACTTTCCGGCCCGGGCCCGCTCTGAAGATACCGCCCTGGCGCTGGTGGCGGTGGCGCACAATCAGCTGCGTTACGCGGAAGATCAGCCGGCCGGGTCTGTCAGTGCCGCGCTGGCCAGCGGCCAGGGAGAATGCACCGACTACGCGGACCTGTATACCACCCTGGCCCGTGCCGCCGGATTTCCCGCCAAAACGGTGTACGGCCTGGCTTATAAAGACGGTACCGCACCGGCATTTGTCTTCCACGCCTGGAACGAAGTGCGCGCCGGCGGCCGCTGGCTGGCGGTGGACCCGACCTGGAACCAGGTCAGGGTGGACGCGGCTCACATTCCGCTCAGCGATGCCCAGGCGGCCAACTTCATGCTGGCGCACAATACCCGGGGCGTCAGCTTCCGGGTGCTGGAACAGGCTTATTTCTGAGCCTAACCGCGTACCCGGATCAGCCCTTCCTGGGTCATGGACGCCACCAGCGCACCGTCCCGGCTGAAAAAATCCGCGTGCACCAGCCCGCGCGCACGCTGGGAGGTGGAGGTGCGCTTGTGAAACAACAACCACTCGTCGATGGGCACCGGACGGTGGATCCATAACGCGTGATCGAGGCTGGCCATCTGCAGCTGGTGGCGGCTGATATCACCCTGGTGGGGCAGACTGGCGGTGGACACCACCGACATATCCGATGCGTAAGCCAGCAGGCAATGCGCCAGGCGTTGATCCGCGGCGTCAACCGCAGCCTTGAAGCGGATCCAGGTGGGGCTCCAATAGCGGTCCGCGGCCCACGCATCACTGCCGATGGGAAATACCGAGCGCAGTTCAAAAGGGCGTTCCAGCTTGGCCATGTGGGACAGCAGATGATCGTTACGCTTGTCCTCGGGTAACGCCCCGGCGGTGGCCAGGTCGTCCTGCAGTTCTTCCGGCAGGGGCACGTTGGGCATCGGATGGGCGTGATCAAAACCGGGTTCCACGATCTGAAATGACACGTCCATGTTGAAAATGGCTTCACCCCCCTGCACCGCCACCACCCGCCGGGTGGTAAAGCTGCGGCCGTCGCGGATCCGTTCTATTTCATACAACACCGGCCGCTCCACGCTGCCGGCGCGGATAAAATAGGCGTGCAGCGAATGCAGCCGCAGGTCTTCCACGGTCAGGTAAGCCGCCATGGCGGCCTGCGCCAATACCTGGCCGCCGAACAGCCGGCCGGGCATGCCGCCGCCGGGGATCTGATCCGCCGGTGCTTTCAATTCGTTGCGGCCGAGGTAAAGGTTTTGCTCAATGCGCTGCAGGTCCAGCAGGGTCAGCAGTTGTTGCGCGCGCTGTTCCGGCGTTTGCGGGGACTCTGTCATGTCGTGCCCTGATCCGATGGGTCAGCGTCCGGGTTCAGTACTGCACTGGCCGCCGCCCAGGCGAAGTCGTCATCGATAACGGCAAATCGTTTGCGCACCAGTTGGGCCGCCCGCGGGTCCGTGAAGATATGCAGCCGGTCCGCGCGGATGGCTTCCACCACCAGCTCACCTACCACCTCCGGCGCCAGACCCTGGCGCAAACCGTCGGAAATATCGTCAAATGCCACTTTTGAGACCTGCGGGCCATAGCGCTGGGGCCGGTTGCGGTCCGCTGCCATGATATTTGTGTTCACCGCACCGGGACATAACACGCTGGCGCTGAAACCGCCCAGCCTGCCTTCCTCACGAAGCACTTCCGTCAGGCCCACCACAGCGTATTTGGTGGAATTGTAAGGCCCCCAGCCGGCGCGCCGGGCCACCAGCCCGGCCACGGAAGAGGTATTGACAAAATGCCCGCCTTCACCGTGGTCCTTAAAATGCGCGGCAAAAAATTCACAGCCGTACACCACCCCCAGATAGTTCACGCCGATGGTCCACAGCCAGTCGTTGTGCTGCAGTTCATCCATCAGCCCGCCGGCGCTGACCCCGGCATTGTTGGCCACAACATGGACCCTGCCCAGCTGCTCCAGGGCAAACTGCCCGGCCTGCTGCACGGATTCTCTTGACGACACATCCACCGTTACCGGCACCACCGCGTTGGTGGCCAGCTCAGCCGCCGCCCGGTGCAGCAGATCTTCCTCGATATCCGCCATCACCACCCGCATGCCGTTGTTGACAAAGGCCCGCACCATGCCCAGACCAATGCCGCTGGCGGCGCCGGTCACAAATGCCCCCCTGCCCTGCAGATCCTGCATCAAAGATTTTCCGCGTAGTCTTTGGCGACAAACTCGTCGATGGCCGCGGCCACCTCGGCCTTTTCGCCCCTCTGTCTGGCCAGCATTTCACCAAATGAAACCTTGTGCCGCGGCGGCCACTGCTGGTGCTGCCACAAACCGGAGCGGATAAACGCCTTGGCGCAATGGAAGAATGCTTCGCGCACGGTAACTTTCAGCACCAGGGTGGCGGGTTTGCCCCGGGCCGCCAGCTGCTGTAAAAGCTGCGGGTCCGCGCTGAGCACCCCATCACCATTTACGCGCAGGGTTTCCGGCGTGCCGGGGATCATGAAAATCAGCCCGACCTTGGGATTGGCAATGATATTGCGGTGCCCGTAAGCCAGCTTGTTACCCGGCCGGTCCGGGAGCAGCAGTGTATGCCGGTCCACCACCTCAACAAACCCCGGCGCATCACCCTTGGGGGAGGCATCCATGTTGCCCTGGTCATCCGCGGTGCATAACACCAGGAAAGGCGACTTGGCGAGAAACTCCAGGGCAAACTCGTTGAGATGATCGATATTCTTTTCCTGCAGACCGGGAATCTCTTCGCCAATCACCTCGCGTAATTGTGCTTCGCTGCGGATTTCGTGGGATTCAGTCATGTTCACCTCCAACAACAGTTCGACTGTCAGCTTGTGTCCTCTGGGCAAGCTGCCGATACTAAGCCTCCGCGGGGGAGGCTGACAAATACAGTTGCGCCATTAGACCACGGGCACCGGATGATTTGGGGGACAGTTCAATATGAATCAATTTGACCACTTTGTGCTGGCGGCACCGGCGTTAACCGCGGCCAAGGCTGAATTTGCCGAACTGAGCGGCTGCACCCCGGCGGACGGCGGCGCGCATACCGGGCTGGGTACCCATAACGCCTTGTGCGCCTTTGGCGAACACAGCTATCTGGAGATTGTAGCGCCGGACCCGGAACAGAACAGCAACAACCCTTTTACCAGCCACCTGGGGCAGCTGCAGGGCAGTACGCCGTTGCACTGGGCGATCCGCACCGAAGATCTGCCGGCGGTGGCGCAGCAGGCACGGCAGCTGGGTCTGGCCACCGGGCCTGTGCGGGACACGGCACGCAGGACCCCCGCCGGTGCAACCCTGAACTGGCAATTGATGGGGCTGACGGACCACGGCCTGGGCGGGCTGGTACCCTTTTTTATCGACTGGAAACAGTGCCCCCACCCGGCCACCACCTCCCCCCAGGCCGGCACGGTAAGCGAGTTTACCGTCAGCCTGCCGGACAAAAATCTGGTGACATTGCTGAGTGAAACCAGCGGCGTAGAGGTGCGCCACGGCAGCGCCGCTATCCGTCTGGTTGTGGCCAGCGCCAACGGCGACATCGAGTACAGTGCCGCCAGCCTGCACGGTTTTACCCTGTGACCGCCTGGGGGGATCAATACATACAGGCATTGCGCGCACAAACGCCGTTTGCCGGCGCCCGGGCATCCGGCGCAGCGCTTTCGCTGCAGGACGCTTATGCCCTGCAGGCCGAATGTGTGGCCGCCTGTACCGGGCAGCTCGGCAAAACCGTACGCGGCTATAAAGCCGCCCTGACGGCTGCCGCCGCGCAACAGGCCATGGATGTGGATACACCCATTGCCGGGGTGTTGTTCAGCGACGGCGAGGTGAGCCCGGACAGCAGTTTCACGCCGGCGCGGGCAGCCCTGCTGGAAACGGAACTGGGATACACCCTGCGTGAAGGGGTCACCCGGCCGGTGGATACAGCCCAGGCTGAGTCCCTGATCGCAAGCTGCCATCCGATGATGGAAATTGCTTCACCTAATCTGAGCGGCAAACCCGGGGGGATCGACCTGGTCGCCGCCAACTCGGCTGCTTACGCCTACGTCCAGGGGCCCGCGCTGGCTCTGCAGACGGCGGCACTGGATACGCTTGAGGTAAGCCTGCACGGCCCCCAGGGGGAATGTTTCAGCGGCCGCGGCGGCGAGGTGATGCAGGGCCAGGCGGCAGCCCTGGCCTGGCTGATCAACCGGGTGCTGGAAAGCGGCTATCCGGTTGAGCCCGGGCACCTGTTCATGACCGGCTCAATCGGCGGCATTGTACCCGCCGCGCCGGGTACCTACGTGGCGCGCTTCGGCAACCTGCAGGAACTGGTGTTGACCATTACCGGCTGAACGCCTTTCAAGCCTGCTCCGCCCATACTTTAATCAGCTCGTCGTAGGGTACCGTTTCCCCCGCCGGCTTTTCGTTCTCCAGCCGGGGTTTCGGCGCGCCGGGCTGTTGCAGCCAGAACTGAGGCTCCCGCGGTTCGTTCAACACCGGCCCGCATTCACCCAGGATGCCGTGCCGCTGCAGGCGCTCCAGCACCCGGTCCTGCTGACTGGCCAGGGTATCCATGGCCTGCTGGGGTGTTTTTTCCCCGCTTACCGCGTCAGCCACGTTGGCCCACCACAATTGCGCCAATTTTGGATAGTCCGGCACATTGGTGCCGGTCGGGGTCCACAGCTGGCGCGCCGGGCTGCGGTAAAACTCCACCAGGCCGCCTAACCTGGGCGCCAGTTCCGTCATCGCCTGGGAACGCAGGTCCGAGTCCCGAATCGGCGTCAGCCCGACAATGGTTTTTTTCAGGGAAACGGTTTTTGCAGTCACAAACTGGGCATACAGCCAGGCAGCCTGACGCCGCTGCAAAGGGGTACTGTTGAGCAGCGTCCAGGCCCCGGTATCCTGATAGCCCAGCTTCATGCCCTGCTGCCAGTATGGCCCGTGGGGCGACGGCGCCATGCGCCACCTGGGCGTACCGTCATCGTTCACAACCGCCAGCCCTTCTTTAATCATGTCCGCGGTAAACGTGGTGTACCAGAAAATCTGCTGGGCAATCTGCCCCTGCGCGGGGACCGGACCGGCTTCGGAAAAGGTCATGCCGGAAGCCTGGGGCGGCGCGTACGCCGCCAGCCAATCGATGTATTTGCGCAACGCATATACCGCGGCCGGACCATTGGCGGCGCCGCCGCGGCTGACGGAGGAGCCCACCGGACGGCAGTCTTCCACCCGGATACCCCACTCATCCACCGGCAAGCCGTTGGGAATGCCAACGTCACCGGCGCCGGCCATGGACAGCCAGGCGTCGGTGAAACGCCAGCCCAGGGAGGGATCTTTTTTGCCATAGTCCATATGGCCGTACACCTTAACCCCATCAATCTCCTTTACGTGCACGCTGAAGAATTCAGCAATGTCCTGGTACGCTGACCAGTTTACCGGCACCCCCAGGGGGTAACCGTATATCGATTCGAAGCGCGCCTGCAGATCCGGCCGGTTGAACCAGTCGTAGCGGAACCAGTAGAGGTTGGCAAACTGCTGGTCCGGCAGCTGATAGAGCTTGCCGTCGGGCCCGGTGGTAAAACTGCGGCCGATAAAGTCGTCCAGGTCCAGGGTGGGTGACGTCACCGATTTGCCCTCTCCCGCCATAAAATCACTGAGCGGTACCACATATCCGTAGCGGGCATGGGTGCCGATCAGGTCGGAATCGTTCACATAAGCGTCGTAAACGTTTTCGCCGGACTGCATCTGGGTCTGCAGCTTTTCAATGACATCCCCTTCCTGTATCAGGTCGTGGGTCACGCGGATGCCGGTGATGTCATAAAAGGCCCGGGTCAGCGTCTCGCTCTCATACTCGTGGGTGGTCAGGGTTTCGGAGACCACTTGTATGGACATACCCCGGAACGGTTCAGAAGCCTGGGTAAACCAGGCCATTTCTTCCAACTGGCCGGCCTGGCTGAGGGTGGAGGGCTGAAATTCCTCACGCACCCAGCGCTGGGCGTTGGCTGCAAAATCCTGCCCAGCGGCCTCAGCCGCCGCGTCCGCCCCGCCCCGGCCGCTGCCGCCGGATTCTCCGCACCCCCACGCTAACGCCACCCCTAAACCGACCAGGATAGCTCTCATATATGCACCCGTTGTTCCTTTTACCGATGTGTTTGCTGCTTCTTTCGCCGCTGTCTTTGCCGCTTCTGTCACTACTATCCTCATCTTGTCCTTAACCAGGCTGTTCACAGCCATCTTTTCCCATGCCCCATGCCCCATGCCCCATGCCCCGCGCCCGCGCGCCTCAGCCCCAGCGTAACAGCACTACCGCGCAGAGTACCGCCAGCAGCGAAGCCACGTAAAGGGCGCTGCCCACCAGTCCCAGCCACAACAGGTGGATAAACGCGGCACTCAAGAGGCTGATAAAAAAGCGGTCGCCGCGGGTGGTGGCCATGGGTAGAAAACCCTTGGCGAGCCGGGTCGGGCGGTACAGCTCCAGGACGGTCATGACCAGCAGCGCAACCGCGATGGTGGCAAAAAAAAGTGCCGTGGGCCAGGTCCATGCCATCCACGTCATGGCAGCCGCCCGCCGCTTAAGCCGGCCATATCAGGACACCCTGCCCAGGGCAAATCCCTTAACCAGATAGTTGCGCACAAACCAGACAACCAGCAGGCCGGGCAACACGGTTAACACTCCGGCCGCCGCCAGCACCCCCCAATCCAGACCCGAAGCGCTGACGGTGCGGGTCATGACCACCACCACGGGTTTGGCTTCGCTGCCCGACAGGGTGCGCGCCAGCAACAATTCCACCCAGCTGAACATAAAACAGAAAAACAGGGTCACGCCCAGCGCACCCCGGTTGACCGGCAGAAATATGCGGGTGAAAAAGTACCAGAAAGAATGCCCGTCAAGGCGCGCCATTTCGTCCAGCGCGCGGGGTACCGAGGAGAAGAACCCTTCCAGAATCCACACCGACAAAGGTACGGTGAACAGGCAGTGCGCAAGGGCCACGGCAAACGGGGTGTCAAACAAGCCGATGGCTGAATAGAGCTGGAAAAACGGTAACAGGAACACCGCCGGCGGCGCCATGCGGTTGGTCAGCAGCCAGAAAAACAATTGGCGGTCACCCAGGAACCGGTAGCGGGAAAATACATAAGCGGCGGGTACCGCCACCAGCAGGGACAGCACCGTATTGATGCCGACATACGTCAAGGAATTGCCGAACGCCTGGTACCACACCGGATTGCTGAAAATTTCGGCAAAATTAGCCAGGGTCGGCTGCGCGGGAATCACTTCAAAGCGGCCGACAATGTCCGCATTGCTGCGCAACGCCATGCTCAACAGCCAGTACAGCGGCAGGATCAAATAGATACAGAACACTACCAGCACCCAATAGCTGAAGCGCCGCGGGTTTCCTCCTGCGCCTGGTACCGTTGCGCTCACCCCCGGGTATCCCTGTCCGGGGTTTCCATGCCGGCGGCAGCCGTGGCGATAACCGAGGTGTAGAACAGCCAGCAGAACAACAGGATGAACAGAAAGTAGATCACCGAAAACGCCGCTGCCGGACCCAGGTCAAACTGCCCCACCGCCATGGTGGCCAGGTGCTGGCTGAGGAAAGTTGTGGTATTGCCGGGGCCGCCGCCGGTCAGCACGAAGGGTTCGGTGTAGATCATAAAGCTGTCCATCAAACGCAGCAGCACGGCAATGGTCAGCACGCCGCGCAAGCGCGGCAGTTCAACGTAACGGAATACCTGCCAGCGGTTGGCGCCGTCCAACTCAGCAGCCTGATAGTGCTGCGGCGCCACCGCCGACAGGCCGGCAAACGCTAACAAGGCCACCAACGAAGTCCAATGCCATACGTCCATCAGCAGCAGGGTCAGCCAGGCATGCCAGGGCACCGCGGTATAGTTGTAGCTGATGCCCAGGCTGTTGAGGCTGACCCCCAACAAGCCGATATCAGCCCGGGCAAAGATCTGCCAGATGGTGCCGACTACGTTCCACGGGATCAGCAGCGGTACAGCCAGAAACACCAGTAACAGCGGGGTCAGCCGGCGATTGCGGGGAATACCCCGGGCGACGGCAATGCCCAGCGGGATTTCTATCAGCAGCACCGAAGCGCTGAACGCCACCTGGCGCACAAACGCCTGTATAAAGCGCGGGTCGTTTAAGGTCTGCTGATACCATTCCAGGCCGACGAAGAAACGCGAGTTAAAATCGAGGATGTCCTGCACGGAATAATTAACAACCGTGATCAGCGGCACTACAGCGCTGAAGGCCACCACCAGGACCACCGGCAGCACCCCCAGCCAGGCTCTGTTGCGGTACGGTTTAACGTTGTCCACCGGCACCCACCTGTTGCTGGTTTTCAAACAGCAGGTAGCGCCGCACCGCCACCGACACCTGTTCCCCGGCGCTGCTGCTGACCACGCCGCGGGTGGTCACCTCGCCATGGTCCGTGCGTACACTGGTTAAGCCAAAAGGCTGGTTGCCGCGGGTGCCGAGGGGCCGCACCCGGGTTACCGTGCCGCGCAGGTGTAAACTCGCTTCCGCGCCCGGGGGTCCGGGTCCGTCATCCAGCACCGCCCATTCCGGCCGGAAGCCCAGGCGCCGGCCCTGCTGTGCAACCCCCAGCACCGCCGCCGGCACAAAATTCATGCCCGGGCTGCCGACAAAATGGCCGACAAATTCGTGTGCCGGGGATTCATAAATCTGCTGCGGCGTGCCGGTCTGCAGAATACCCTGCTCGCTCAGCACCGACACCCGGTCGGCGAAGGTCAGCGCTTCAGTCTGATCGTGGGTGACGTAAACCATGGTTACGCCGGTGTCCGCCTGGGCGTTGCGCAGCACCTGGCGCAGGCGCCACTTGGCCTTGGGCGCCACCGCGGTCAGCGGTTCATCCAGCAGCACCAGCGCAACATCCGGCCGGGCCAGCGCCTTGGCAACCGCCACCAGTTGTTTTTCAAACAGCGACAGACCAGCGGCACGCTGCCCCAGCAGGCCTGCAACCCCCAGTTCATCCGCCACCAGCTTTACCCGCCGCCTGACATCAGAGCGGCTGAACGCCGCATTGCGCAGCGGGAATTCCAGGTTTTCCCGCACCGTCATGGACTCGTAGAGCACCGGAAACTGAAATACCTGCGCCACTTTACGCTGCCGCCCCGGCCAGGCAGAGACATCTTCACCGTCAAACAGCACCCGCCCGGAAGTGGGGGCCAGCAACCCGGACAACAGGTTCAGCAGGGTGGTTTTACCCGCCCCCGAAGCACCCAGCAGCGCATGCGCCTCACCGTCCGCAACCTGCATATTGAGGTCTGCCAGGGTTGCCGAGCCGGCGCCGGGATAGCTGAAATTTAATGCCTGCAACTCAACCCGCGCCATCAGCAAACTCCCTGATGTCCTGGCGCCGGGCATATACGTCCACCGCCTGCCCGGCGCCAAGGGTGGTCATGCCGGTCAGGCGCACCACCCAGTCATCCGACGCCGCATCAGCAGCCACGCGGCCGTGCACAAACGTTTCATCACCGCTGGTCTCCACCGCGTGCACCTGCAGGGTAAACCGCAGGCAGTCCTGCTCCGGGGGTTCAAGCACAAGGTGCTCCGGCCTCACCCCGCAGCGGGCCCCGTGCCGGGCGAACAGGTTTGTGCCCGGATCGCTGAGCAGATGCATGGCGGCGGCGTTGTCCGGCTGTTCATAAACCTGCAGGGGCGGTCCGGCCTGCAGTTTTTCGCCGCCGCTCAACAGCAGCAGTTCGTCAGCCAGGTTAAAAGCATCACGCGGATCCGAGCTGGTGTAGATGACCGTGGTCTGGCCGTCGCGCAGCAGCTCCCGCAACTCCACCTCCAGGGCTTCGCGCAACTTGAAATCCAGATTGACCAGCGGTTCGTCCAACAGCAGTACCCGCGCCTGTTTGGCCAGGGCCCGGGCAATGGCCAGGCGCTGCTGCTGGCCACCAGACAGTTCCGCCGGCAGACGCTGCAGCAGGTCATCAATCTGCAGCGCCGCGGCCAGCGCCCGCACCCGCGGCCCGCGCTCGGCACGCTTGATCCCCGCGGCCACCATCGGCGAAGCAATATTGTCCGCCACCGTCAGGTTGGGATAGTTGACAAACGCCTGGTAGACCATGGCCACCGGCCGCTGCGCCGGGCTTTGCGGACCCAGGTCTTCTCCGTCCAGCAGTACCCGGCCCGCGGCATTGCTGGTTAAACCGGCCACCAGGCGGCACAGATTGGTTTTTCCCGACTGATTGGGCCCCAGTACAACCGTCATGCCGCCGGGGCGGAAGGTGTGGTCAAAGGCCTGCCCGCCCGGTTGCAGGCAGGCCTGATCGAGTTCAAGCATCCATCAGATGCTACACCAGATGTGCCTACAGGCGTACGCCTGCCTGTACCCCATAGGTGCGCGGCGGTCCGTAGTTGGAGAAAGTCCACAGTACCCCAACCGCCTGGGATGCAGTCTTGTAACGGTCGTCGGTCAGGTTTTTGCCGAACACCGATACGAAGTATTGCTCGTCCGCGTCCCGCCAGGTAATGCTGGCACCCAGAATGGTGCGCTCCTCCAGAATGGTGTCGAACTGTTCACCGATATCGTCGTTGTAGTAGTAGGTGTTTTCGTCTTCGTACAGGTAGTTCAGGTTATACGTCAGCGAGCCGCCGCCGCCCAGTTCCTGATCATAGGTCAGCACAATTCCGGCGGTGATTTCCGGAGACCGCACCACATCCCGGCCGCTGAAGTCCTCCAGCATGCCGTCCAGGTTGCGGTCCAGGACAAACTCGTCATATTCGGTATCCAGCCAGCCGATATTTGCGTTGAGGGTCAGATTTTCCGCCAGCAGGGCGGTAAATTCGACCTCCAGCCCCTGGGCATCCACTTCTGCCGCGTTGAAGGTACGGGTCTCCTGGAACGCGGTGCCGGGTACGGACACCACCGTGCTGCGCTGGAAGTCTTCGTAATTCACATCAAAGTAGGTGACATTAAAGCGCACGCGGTTATCAAACAGGTTGGTTTTGACCCCGACCTCTATGTTGTCGGCAAATTCGGGATCGTAAGAAGCCAGCGGGAAGTTATCAAAACCGCCGGAACCCGCCTGGTCGTTGTAACCGCCGCTCTTGAAGCCGCGGGAGGCGGTGATATAACCAAAAATATCATTGGTGAACTGATACGACGCTGTCACCCGCCAGGTGGGTTCGGACCAGTCTTCGTCATCACTCTGCACGGCAAAACTGGCGGCGCTGAAATCCTGGCCGTCCAGCGGCTCGCTGAAGCCGTTGGGGAAGATCACGTTAACCGGCAAACCGGCACGCGCCACGTAATCCTTTTCTTCATAGGTATAACGTGCACCCAGGCCGAGGCTGAACTTGTCATTCACATCGATGGTGACATCAACAAAACCGGCGTAGGAGGTGGCATCCTGTTTGTTACACAGCAACAGCGGGTTCTGATTGTCCAGTAATCCCGGCACACCGCTGCCGAAAAATTCCACCAGCCCCAGTTGCTGCAGCACGCAGAATTCAACGTCGTTGGTCTGATAGAACACACCGGCCACATAGTTAAAGTTACCGGTCAGTTCGGAGGCAATGCGCGCTTCCGCCTGAAATGTCTCCCGGTCGTCATCCCGGGAGGCTGCGAAGAAACTCTCATAGGGTGTGCCCAGGTATTCGTTGGGCAGACGGGACTCCTGTTCACGGTAACCGAGCACCCCGTAGATGGTGTGATTATCCAGCGCATATTCCAGGTTCAGGTAGGTGCCGACCACATCCACTTCCTGTTCATTGTTCAGGCCCACTACCGCGCTGTCGTGAATGCCCGCCTGGTCGATGGGGTCACCGCCGGCGACGCCGGGGAACCCAAAACCGATGGCCACCTGGCCGGACCCGGCGGGGGTGTCGTTGACTACCGGCACCGGATCGCTGCGGTCCTGGATATATTCCAACTGTCCCAACAGCGACAGCCGGTCGGTGGGCTCCCACAGCAGCTTGGCGCGGGCGGAGAAGACATCTTTGCCGCCGATGTTATCGCCGTCACCGGCAACCGGAGAACCGTCAGTGGCGGCTGCGTCGCCAAAAGCAATGGGGTTTATGGACCCGTTGGGATTGTCGATTTTGCCGTTTTCATAGTAGCCGTCACTGCGTTGATGCAGCATCGCCAGGCGGAAGGCCATGGTGTCGCTGAGCGGCAGGTTCATTGCTAAATTGGTTTTAATATCGTCAAAGGTGGCGTAAGAGACGCTGGCATCCAGGCTGAGTTCATCCAGTTCCGGCCGTTTAGTGCGCACCACCACCGCGCCGGCGGTTGTGTTTTTACCGAACAGGGTACCCTGGGGCCCGCGCAGCACCTCCACCGCTTCTATATCAAAGGGCTCCAGCAGCTGGGTCTGTACGTGGGGGATAACAAAGTCATCAACAATGACGCCAACCTTGGGGTCAAAATAGACAATGATGTCGGTTTCCGCCGCACCGCGCATGGCAAAAGACGCAGCATTAAAACCGGTCACCGTTGCAGCGGAAAAGTTCGGCACATACAGTGAGACCTCACCAATATCCTGAGCATGCAGAATGTCGAATTCTTCACCACTGACCGGGGTTACGGACACCGGGGTGGTTTGGACGTCGGTTTCGGTCCGGCGGGTGGCGGTGACCACCACCTCTTCCAGCACCAGTTGTTCAGCCGCCAGCGGCGGCGCCAGGGAAACTGTGGACACGGCTAAACCGGCCAACAGCAGCAGTTGGACTGATCGTAACATCGCTTGCTCTCTCCAATTAGCGCGAGGCCGCCATCGTCGGCCAATCCAGCAAAAAATACAACCTTGACTGTTTTGCCCCGCGGCTGCCCCGGAGGACCCCATGCGAGAACCTATCCCTGCTTCCATCAGCGCCCACAAGCCGAAAACCGGCCCCGCCGGGCAGATTGCCCATCCCCTGGCGGTGCGCCACAACCGGCGCCTGCAGCATAAATTCTACGCCCTGGGCGGGCAGGCCTGGTGCCTGGTCGGCAACGGTCTTTCCAATCAGTCATTTGTGCTGGGGCCGCAGGGGGTCATCGCTATCGACAGCGGCGAATCGGTAGAAGAAATGCGCGACGCCCTGGCGCAGTTGCGCCAGGTGACCCAGGCGCCCATCGTGGCCTGCATATATACCCACTTTCACTACGTCAACGGCACCCGCGCGATACTTGAAGAACCAGGCAACCGCGATGTGCAGATTTACGGCCACGCCGGCATTAGCGCCAACCTGGCCCGGTTCGGCGGCGAGATTGCGCCGCGCGCCAACCGCGGGCTGGTACACCAGTTCGGCACCATGCTCCCCGCTGATGGTGCGGACGCCTTGCTGCATTGCGGGCTGGGCCGCTTCTACCGCAATCCCGCCCATGCCCCCTTCACCCCCGGTTACGTGCCCGCGCAGCACACTTTTGCACAACCCTGCACCTTTACCATTGCCGGTCTACAGGTTGAGATGACGCCGGCGCCGTCTGATGCCAGCGATTCCATCAGCATCTGGTTCCCGGAGTTGAAACTCTGCGTCAACAACCTGGTGTGGCCGGCGTTGTTCAACATTTATGCCATCCGCGGCGAAGAGTACAGGGACCCGCGGGTGCTGCTGCAGGGCATCGACCATATAATTGGTCTGCAGCCGGAAAGCCTGCTGTGCGCGCACGGTCCGCCGCTCAGCGGCGCTGAGGTGATCCCCACCGTTACCGCCTACCGGGACAGCATTCAATTTATCTGGGATCAGACCGTACGCGGTATCAACCGCGGCCTGACCCTGGGGGAACTCACCCAACAGGTGCAGTTGCCGCGGCATTTTCAACACAGTTATTTCACCCAACAACTGTATGGGCTGGTGGAGCATCATGTGCGGCAGATTCACGCCGGCTTGTTCGGCTGGTTTGACGAAGACGAAAGTCATCTGTTTCCGCTGCCCACCCAGGAGCGCTGCCGGCGCCTGATCCGCGGCTTCGGCGGCCGCGCCGCGGTACGGCGGCAAGCCTCCGAAGCGCTGCAGGCGCGGGATTTCAGATGGGGCCTGGAACTGGCCACCTGGCTGGTGCGCAGCAAAGGGACCACCGCCAGAGACCGTCAGTTGCTGGCCAATCACCTGCGCGGCGCAGCCCAACACACCAGCTCCGCGAATTTGCGGAACTGGTGCCTGACCCGGGCCCTGGAACTGGAAGGCCTGATAAACCTGGACCGCCACCGCCGGCACCGCTTTGGCGTGGCGCAGGTCATGGCTGCCCCGCCCAGCCGTTTTGTCAGCACATTACGGGTATTGTTGTATCCGGCACTGGCCGGCGATCTGCAGGATGAACTGAGCTGGCATTTCAGCAGTGGTGAACGCACCGGCCTGCGCATCCGCAATCAGGTGGCGGTGCCGACTGCCGGCACCGGCGCCAACCTGTCCATGGTATTAAGCCATGAAACCTGGGCCCAGGTGCTGGCGGCCCGAACCACCGTCAGCGAATGCCTGGAGCTGGGCACCATATCCTTACAGGGCCCCGGCGCGGAAACGGAAAACCGGCAACGGCTGCTGCATTTTCTGGCGGTATTTGAACACCGTGGATTAAGCTGAACCGCGGCACATAACAGTCCCATTTGGAATATAATGTTTGTAAATTATTCCATTTAATTATTCGACGCCCATTGGTATTTTGCCCGCCCTATTTGCTTGAACCCAATGGAAAAGGACCGGATATGGCATCTTATTTGGAAGAAATTGAGCGCATGCGCGCAAACATCAGCGGCCGGGAGGAATGGGCGGCAATCAACCCGGAATATGCGGTACGCATGAAGCTGCAGAACCGTTTCACCACGGGTCTGGAAATTGCCCAATACACCGCCGACATCATGCGCCGTGATATGGCCAACTATGACGCGGATACCGCCAAGTACACCCAGTCGCTGGGCTGCTGGCACGGCTTTATCGCGCAACAGGTGATGATGGGGGTTAAGCGCCACAAGCAAACCACCGACCGCAGTTACATTTATCTGTCCGGGTGGATGGTGGCGGCGCTGCGTTCCCAGTTCGGGCCGCTGCCGGATCAGAGCATGCATGAAAAAACCACCGTCTCCAGCCTGATCGAGGAGATTTACACCTTCTTGAAACAGGCAGACGCACGGGAACTGCGGCACATCTTCACCGAACTGGACGAAGCTCGCGCCAACGGCGGCGACGTCGACAGCATCATCCAGCGCATCGACAACTATGAAACCCACGTTGTGCCGATCATTGCGGACATTGACGCCGGTTTCGGTAACGAGGAAGCCACCTACCTGCTGGCCAAGCGGATGATCGAAGCGGGCGCCTGCGCCATTCAGATTGAAAACCAGGTGTCCGACGCCAAACAGTGCGGCCACCAGGCCGGCAAGGTAACCGTACCCCACGAAGACTTTGTCTCTAAAATCAACGCCGTGCGTTACGCTTTCCTGGAACTGGGTATCGACAACGGCATTATTGTCGCGCGCACGGATTCACTCGGCGCGGGTTTAACCCAGAAGGTGCCGGTATCGCTGCGCGCGGGTGACCTGGGCAGCAAGTACTGCGACTTCCTGGAAACAGAGGAAGTGCATGACATCAGCGAGCTGCAGGAAGGCGACATCACCATCCATCAGGGCGGCAAGTTGTGTAAACCCAAGCGCCTGGATAACGGCCTGTACGCATTCCGCGAGGACACCGGCTTCGACCGCGTGGTTCTGGACTGTATCACCAGCCTGGAACACGGCGCCGACCTGCTGTGGATTGAAACCGAACGGCCGAACGTGGAACAGATAGCCGCCATGGTTAACGAAATCCGCAAAGTGCGGCCGGAAGCCAAACTGGTCTACAACAACTCCCCATCATTCAACTGGACCCTGAAATTCCGCGAACAGGTCTATGAGGAATGGAAAGCCGCGGGTAAAGACGTGTCCGCATATCCGGACCCGGCAGCCAATGGCAAAGGGCTCATGGATGTGGCGCTGGATGATTCGGATCTGGCCCAGGAAGCCGACAAGCTGGTACAGAGTTTCCAGGCGGATGCAGCGCGCGAAGCGGGCATATTCCACCACCTGATCACGCTGCCCACGTACCATACCGCGGCACTGTCCACGGACACCCTGACCGGCGGCTATTTCGGCGATCTGGGCATGCTGGCCTACGTACGTGACGTGCAACGCCAGGAAATCCGCAAAGATCTGGCCGCGGTGAAGCACCAGGACCTGGCCGGTTCCAACGTCGGCGACGACCACAAGGAATACTTCCTGGGGGAAAAAGCGTTGCTGGCCGGGGGTGCCGCAAACACCATGAACCAGTTCTAAGCAACCCAACCGATACGGGCGGCTCTAGCCGCCCGTTTCATTCCGGCCCCCGCCATCCTCAGTGGATGATGGGCGGCACCTCTTCCGCCGGGGTTTCGTCTTCGTCCACACTCTGCACCGCGTAGCGCTTGGTAGTGATTTCGCCGGAGACCACATTCGGCAACGCCTGCAGAAACTCCTCCATGTGCTCCGTCTGAAAATGCCCCATCAGCGCATCCATACTTTCCCACTCCTGGAACAGCATCAGCGTGTTCGGATCCGACAACCCCACATAAAAATCATAAGAAATACAGCCCATTTCCGCGCGGGTGGCATCCGCCATGCGGCGCGCCAGCTGCAACGCCTGCTCGCGGCAGTCGGGCCGGATCGGAATAGTGCCGTGGACAATGATCATGGTGCCGCCCGCTGACGGCCTGTAGCGCGGTTGTTAAAGCACATCTGCATTTTCCAGCGTGGCCCGCAGTTCATCGATAATGGCCGGGTCATCAATGGTTGAAGGCACAGTATACGCCTCTCCGTCGACCATCTTACGCATAACCTGCCGCAGGATCTTGCCGGAACGGGTCTTGGGCAGGCGTTGGACAATCACCGCCCGCTTAAAATTGGCGATGGCCCCGACACCCTCGCGCACCATCTGCACCAGTTCTGCCTGCAGCGCCTCGGGCTGCACGTTGATGCCGTCTTTTAACAGCATCAACCCCATGGGCACCTGGCCTTTGTCCGCATCCGCGATGCCGATCACCGCACACTCCGCCACTGCCGGGTGCTCCGCCACCACTTCCTCAATCTGCCCTGTGGACAAGCGGTGGCCGGCGACGTTGATCACGTCGTCAATACGGCCCATCACATAGACGTAACCGTCTTCATCCCGGTAACCGCCGTCTCCGGTCAGGTAAAACCCGGGATGCTGAGAGAAGTAACTGTCCTGGAAGCGCTGATGATCACCCCAGACCGTTGGAAACGCGCTGGGCGGCAACGGTTCTTTAATCACAATGGCGCCTTCTTCGTGCGCCCCCAGCTCTTCGCCTGCGTCATTCAGAATGCGCAGGTCGTACCCCGGCACCGGTAACGTGGGTGAACCCGCACGGGTTTCCAGCAACTCCACACCCGCCATGTTGGCGCATATGGACCAGCCGGTTTCGGTCTGCCACCAGTGATCTATGACCGGTACCCCGGGCAAATGCGCCTGCAGCCAATGATAGGTGGGGGGGTCCAGCCGTTCACCGGCAACAAATTGATATTTCAGGCAACTGATATCGTATTGCGCCTGCAGCAAACAGTCCGGATCTTCTTTTTTCACCGCCCGGAACGCGGTTGGCGCTACAAAAAAGCTCTTCACCCGGTGTTGGGCAATCACCCGCCAGAACGCCCCCGCATCCGGAGTGCGCACCGGTTTGCCTTCGTAAAGAATAGTTGTGCAGCCTTTGAACAAAGGCCCGTAGACAATATACGAATGGCCCACCACCCAGCCGACGTCGGAGGCGGCCCAGTACACATCCCCGGCATCCACCCCGTAAATGGCGCTCATGCTGTAGTTCAAAGCCACCGCATGACCGCCGTTGTCCCGCACCACACCCTTGGGTTTACCTGTGGTACCTGACGTGTAAAGGATATACAACGGGTCGGTTGCATCCACCGGCACACACGGCGCCGCGGTACTTGCAGCCTCCCAGGCGTGCCAGTCCAGGTCGCGCCCGTCCTGTAGTTCAGCCCGGGCCTGATCGCGCTGGCAGATTACGGTATGGCCGGGTTTGTGTGCCGCCAGCCGGATGGCTTCGTCCAACAGCGGCTTGTACGGGATGACCCGGTCGAATTCTATGCCGCAGGACGCGGATAGAATCACCTTGGGCGTGGCGTCGTCGATTCTCGCCGCCAGCTCCGGGGCGGCAAAACCGCCAAACACCACGGAATGCACCGCGCCGATACGCGCGCACGCCAGCATCGCAACCACCGTTTCCGGGATCATCGGCATGTAGATGACCACCCGGTCGCCTTTGCCGACTCCCAGCGCCGATAAGCCGCCGGCTACCCGCGCCGTCCATTCCAGCAGTTGCTGGTATGAAATGGCCCGCACCGTGCCGGTGGCGGGCGAGTCGTAAATCAGCGCTGTCTGTTCACCCCGGCCCTGTTCAACATGCTGATCCAGGGCCACATGACAGCTATTGAGTTTACCGCCGCGAAACCAACGCCAGGCGCCATTTTCATCCTGGTCGAGCACCTTGGCAGGTGCATCGAACCAGGGTATGAATGCCGCCTGTTCAGACCAGAACCCTTCGGGGTCGGTCAGCGAGCGTTGGTATTCTTCAGCATAACCCATCCGCCCGGTTTACTTGGAAGCTTTGAGAAACTTGTTCACCTGGGCTTTCTTCGGGCAGCGCGCAATCAGATCTTTGTAGATTTTGGTGCGCTTGCTGATGTTTTTGTGCTCGCTGTAAAAGTCCACCGCCCGCTCCCAGGCGCCCGGAATACCATGCTTATTGATCGACACCGTGGTGTTGACAATCTTGTTGGTCACACGGGACATAATGCCGACCTGAAAAACCGGCGTCATGGTACCGCTTTTCTCGCGCTTCAAACGGCACAGAATGCCTTTCACCTGGCCGGTTTCGTCCAGATGAATTTCTTTGTCGGCACGCTCCTTACTCTTCTTCTGAATGGCGGCCAGTTCCGCATCGCGGGCTTCCGCGACCTTCTTTACCGCTGCTCTTTTAGCGCCGCGCAGGCGTTTACCGGCTGCCTTGAGGGAGAAGTACTCCTGATAGGTTTTGCCTTCAATTTGACGCCTTACGCGAAACCCGTGAAAGCGCGGGTTATCTAACAGTTCAACACTCATATGTATTCCTCTAGTTTTATATCTAGCTTTTCATTAGTAGTTATTATTGGACATGGCTGATCGCCAAGCGGTAGATACATCAAGCGCCTCCGGCGGCAATGACGCCGTCAGCAACCAGTGTATCAATCTCATCCGAGCTAAATCCGTAATCCCTCAATACGGCATGAGTATCCTCTCCGGGAATTCTAGCACCGTGTGAAATCTGTGGTTGTGTGCGTGAAAATCTGGGCGCCGGCGACTGCTGCATCACCCCGTCAATTTCCACGAAACTGTTGCGCGCTTTGTTATGGGGGTGCTCGGGGGCCTCATACAGGCTCAGCACCGGGGCAAAACAGACGTCGCTGCCCTCCATAATGTCGCACCATTCACTCTGTGTTCTGGTTTTGAAGACAGCCTGCAGTTCCGCCTTCAGTTCCGGCCAGCGGCCGGCGTCCATCTGCGCTGCAAACCGCTCCGGGTCCAACTCCGCTTTCTCCACCAGCAGGGCATAAAACTGCGGTTCGATGGAGCCGATGCAGATATGTTTGCCGTCGCTGGTTTCGTAGGTATCGTAGAAGTGCGCGCCGCCGTCCAACAGATTGGTTCCGCGCTGATCACTGAAAGACCCGCCGGCGGCAAAGGAAAAGAACATCGCCATCAGCGCCGCGGTGCCGTCCACCATGGCGGCGTCTATTACCTGGCCGCGGCCGGATTTCTGCGCTTCCAGCAGGCCGCAGACCATGCCGAACGCCAATAACATGCCGCCGCCGCCAAAATCGCCCACCAGGTTCAGCGGCGGCACCGGGCGTTCCCCCGGACGGCCGATGGCGTGCAAAGCGCCGGCCAGGCCAATGTAATTAATGTCGTGCCCGGCCGCGTGAGCCATGGGCCCATCCTGACCCCAGCCGGTCATACGTCCGTAGACCAGTTTCGGGTTGCGTGCCATACAGTCTTCCGGGCCCAGCCCGAGGCGTTCGGTGACACCCGGCCGGAAACCCTCAAACAGCGCGTCTGCGGATTCCACCAGCTTCATCACCGCTTCGACCCCGGCCGGGGATTTGAGATCCAGCGCCAGCGAGCGGCGGTTGCGCGCCAGTACATCCTTGGGAGCCTGATCCGCGCCGGACAGACGTTCAATGCGGATCACCTCTGCGCCCATATCCGACAACATCATGCCGCAGAACGGTCCGGGGCCGATTCCGGCCAGTTCGATGATCTTAAAACCTGCGAGTGGACCCACTAACCACTACCCCTTATCAATATCGTTGTTAACCTGCAAATTTTCCTGATCGAGGCCAAAAAAATCGTGCAACGTAACAGCCCCGGTGTGAATTGCTTGTGAAGACGCGCGCGTTTGCGCAATGGAAAGACAAGTGCTGGTGAAACTGGAAGGCCGCCCTTGCAGATGTTGTTGCGGCGGTTACCCACCAATCCGGCTAAGCAAGCCCCGCCAGTAATCAACTCACCGGTGTACGCCCCCACTATTCGCTCACCTATTCAGCTACAGTTCTAACTACAGTTTTTGCTACAGCATGTGCCTTGTACTACACCACGTTTACTACAGCATTTACTTGCAGCATTGTGACCTTGATCACCTCAGCGCGATGACGGTGTCGGCTTGACCGGTTACCCGATTCGGCTTCGCTGCACTCGCACCAACCAAAGTGTCCAAGCGCCCTGCTTTCAGTTGTTGGTTACTTTGCTCCGCTTGCATTCTAAACCAATCAAACAACCAAATGGGAGCTTTTCCGGCAAGATTTTTCCGCGTGTCCGACCAGTTGCGCCTGGATTGATCAACCTTTCGCCAGGCCGCCGGTGATCCACGCGCGCCGGCTTTGCCGGTGAGCCAAGCCGTTAGAACAAACCACCGCACACGAGCGGCCGCGGCGGTCCGATTTTCAACCCCCGCTGGGCCTGCACGCACCGGAACGGTGCGCAAGCGGCGGTATATCGCGCATATTCAGGCGGCAAATTGCATTTGCGCAAAGCGCGCATATAAGGGATTGCTGGCCAGCAGGCTGTCGTGGGTACCGCTGCCGACCAGGCAGCCTTGCTCCAGCACCAGGATACGGTCGGCCTGGCGCACCGTAGACAGCCGGTGCGCAATGACCAGGATGGTCATGCGCCCTTTCAGCGCTTCGATGCTGGCGCGGATGTGGTGTTCACTTTCCGCATCCAGCGCGCTGGTGGCTTCGTCCAGCAGCAGTATTTTCGGCCGCGTTATAAGGGCCCGGGCAATCGCCAGACGCTGCCGCTGTCCGCCTGACAACCCCACTCCATCTTCACCAACTAGTGTATTTATACCATCCGGAAGTTGCGCCACGAAGGTATCCGCCCGGGCCAGCGCCAGGGCTTCATGAATACTCTGTTCGTCAGCGTCCGGCACTGCATACACCAGGTTGTCGTGCAGCGTACCTGAAAACAATACCGGATCCTGGGGCACAAAGCCGACCTGGCCTCGCAGGGTCTCCAGCTGCAGATGCCGGATGTCTTCACCCGCCAGGGTAATGCGCCCCTGCTGGGGATCGTAAAAACGCTGCACCAGATCAAACAAGGTGGTTTTACCGGCTCCGGACGGACCCACCAGAGCCACCATCTCCCCGACGCCGACGTTAAAGCTCACCGCGGAGATGACCTGTTGCCCGGGCCTGGTCGGGTACGTGAAACCGACGTTTTCAAACGCCAGTTGCAGCCGTTCCAGATCCAGCGGTGCCGGCTGCACCGGCGCAACAATTTCGCTGGGCGAGTTGAGTAATTCCATCAGCCGTTCGGTGGCGCCCGCGGCCCGCTGCAGATCGCTGAGCACCTCGCTGATGGCGCCCACGGAACCCGCCACTATAAATGCGTAAAAGATGAACGCAGCCAGTTCACCGGCGCTGATGGCGCCGGCCAGCACATCCTGCCCGCCGACCCACAACATGGTGGCCACCGCGCCGAATACCAGCAGCATCACCACCGCCACCAGCACCGCGCGCTGGCGGATGCGCTGCACCGACACGGCAAACGCCTCATCCACCCGCTTGCTGAAGCTGGCTTCATCAATGTCCTGATGATTAAACGCCTGTACAACCTTGATATGCCGCAACGACTCCCCGGCATAACTGCCGACATCAGCCAGGCGGTCCTGGCTGGTGCGCGACAGCCGCCGTACGCGGCGGCCGAACAGGACAATGGGCAGCACCACAAACGGCACGCTGGCCAGCACTATCAGTGAAAGTTTGGCATTGGTGATAAACAGCAGCGTGACGCCGCCGAAAAACATAAGCACATTGCGCAGCGCAATGGATACCGAAGAGCCGATCACGGTCTGCAACAAAGTGGTATCGGTGGTAATGCGCGATTGGATTTCACTGGGCGTGTTGCGCTCAAAAAAACCGGGGTGCAGGTGAATCAAATGAGCAAACACAGCCCGCCGGATGTCCGCGCTGACACGCTCACCGACCCAGGACACAAAGTAGAAACGGATAAAGGTACCAATGGTCAACAGCACCACAAAACCGGCAAACAGGATCAGCGACTGCTCCAGCACGCCGGTCTGGCCGCTGGCGAATCCGGTATCTATGACCAGGCGGATACCCTGTCCCAGCGACAGGGTTGCGCCGGCGGTTACAATCAACGCCACGCTGGCAAACAACACCTGCTTTTTGTACGGCGTCAAAAAGGCCAGTGCGGGTTTCAAACCACGCAGATCCCGGTTGGCGCCGCGATTCAAGCCGTCGTCAATATCACTCATGAGAACATTATGTCCACCTTGCGCCGCTACAGCCAGCACCAGCAAAATAGGCGCAACAGCAGAAATTTTGTCTTAGGCGATTTGTATGTCCGACTTTTACTCCGAACCGCTGGAATGTCTGACCGCGGAAACCGGCAGCCAGCCGGTGGGCACGGTCATCTGGATGCACGGCCTGGGTGCTGACGCCACGGATTTTGAACCGATTGTACCCATGCTGGACCTGGCTGCGCCGTTGCGTTTCATATTTCCCAACGCTCCGGTGCGGCCGATCACCATAAACGGCGGTATGGAAATGCGCGGCTGGTACGACATCGATCCAGGCGCGCCGCTGGCCGGCACCAGCGATATCAACAGCGCGGCAGAGGCAGTTAACCGTATCGTGCAACAGGAAACAGCCGGCGGTACGCCCGGCAACCGGATCACCCTGGCCGGATTTTCCCAGGGCGGGGTGATTGCCCTGCAGCTGGGCCTGAGTGCCCCTGAACCTCTATGCGGCATCATGGCTTTATCTACCTATCTGCACGACCACGAACATCTGGCGGAACGCATCAGCTTCGCCAACGTGGACGTGCCGGTATTTATGGCGCATGGGCTGAGCGACCCGATGATCCCCATCACCCGCGCCATCACCTCCAGGGAAACCCTGCTGGCCATGAACTACAAGGTGCAATGGCACGAATATGCCATGGGGCATCAAGTCTGCCCGCAGGAAATTGCCGACATCGCCGCATGGCTGAATCAGATCTACAGCTGAGCCCGCTGACCGCCACCCCGGCGGGCTGGGTGGAAACGGTCCTGGAAGATTTTGATACCTTTCTGCAGGACCATGCCTCCTGTGAAAAGAAGGCCAGCGGCATGGCCATGAATGTGGCCTCTCACTATCCCGATCAGCCGCGCCTGCTGGCCGCCATGGCAGATCTGGCCGTGGAAGAACTCAGCCACTACCGAGAGGTGATCCGCATCATGCTGGCGCGCGGTATCCACCCCGGCGCCGACCGCAAAGACCCATACATTCATAAGCTCAACAGTCATGTCCGGCGCGGCCCGGAAAACTTTCTGCTGGACCGGCTGCTGGCCGGCGCCGTCATTGAACGCCGCGGCGCGGAGCGTTTCGGCTTGCTGGCACAGCACCTGCAGGACGCTGAGCTGCAAAAGTTTTACCAGG
>JANQOA010000069.1 GCA_028279305.1 Pseudomonadales bacterium | reverse complement strand
AACGCCGGGCCCGGCCCTGAGCCTGCTGCAGCAACAGGCGCGCAGCCTGGGCAACCGGCCGCCGGCCAACCCTGCCGCCGGCGGCACTGACGGCGGCGGTCTGCCGGTGGAGCCCGGCCAGACCGGAGTGGCAGCACCCATGGCCGGTGAAGTAGTGGAAATCACAGCCGCCGCGGGCGCGCCGGTACAGGCGGGACAAACGCTGCTGGTCATCAGCGCCATGAAAATGGAAACGCCGGTAACCGCACCCTGCAGCGGCACGCTGCTGTCCGTGGCCGAACTTAATCCCGGCGATGCGGTTAACGCCGGGGAGATTGTAGCGGTGCTGAACCCGGCCGCGGCCGACGGCGGTGTGGTCCTCAACCCGGAAGACACCTGGCTGCCCACCCTGCAGGAAGTAACCACCTTGCAAACCCTGGCCGCGGAACGGCTGGCGCCCGGTTCCCCGGATCCGGGGGTGGTGCGTCAGCGCCAGCGCGGCAAGCTGACCTGCCGAGAGCGCATTGATCTGTTGCTGGACGCGGATACATTCCGGGAAGTGGGCAGCGTGGCGGGTTTTGCTTCTTACAGCGAAGACGGTGAAATCAACGCATTTACGCCTGCCAACCACGTTGGCGGCTGGGGCGCCATCAACGGCCGCACCTCGGTGGTCTGTGCTGATGACTTTACCTCCCGGGGCGGCCACGCGGACGGCGCCATCGGCGCTAAAAGCATGTACCTGGACCGCTTGTCGATGGAGCTGCGGGCACCTTCCGTGCGCTTGTTGGACGGCTCTTCAGGCGGCGGCAGTGTGGCGGCCATGGTGCCGGAGCAAAAGCGCCGGGGTGAGAGCGGCGCCAAGGAAAGTTCCGGTGCCATCAAGGCCGGCCGGCCGCGGGTGGCCGGCAGCGGCGGTTCGTTTCTGCCCGGACATCTGGGCAGTAACCCCTACGCGGAGCAGCTCAATACCGTTCCCGTGGTCAACCTGCTGCTGGGCAGCGTAGTGGGCATCGGCGCGGCCAAAGCGGTGCTGGGGCACTTCTCGGTTATGGTGCGCGACATTGCCCAGCTGTTTGTAGCAGGCCCGCCGGTGGTGAGCCACGCCATGGGTTACGACATCAGCAAGGAAGACCTCGGCGGCTGGCAGATTCACTGCACCAACGGTTCGGTGGATAACCTGGCGGAAAGTGAAGAAGAAGCGGTGCACATGGCCCAACAATTCCTCTCTTATCTGCCGGACAGTGTCTACGAACCACCGCCGGTGGCCGCGTGCACTGACCCCGTCAGCCGCGCTGAAGAAGAGCTGCTGACTATTATTCCGCGCAAACGCACCGCCACTTTCGACGTCCGCCGCGCCATTGCCCTGATGGCGGACCAGGGCTCCTTTTTTGAAGTGGGACCGCTATGGGGTACCGATCAGGTCACCGGCTTTGTGCGCTTCAACGGCCATCCCCTCGGCGTCATCGCTTCAGATTCACGCCACGTCAACGGCGGCGCTTTGACCGCTGACGGTTGTGATAAGCTGAAGCGTCACCTGGACCTGTGCGACGTATTTAACATCCCGCTGCTTAATCTCATCGACAATCCCGGATTTGCAGTGGGCGTCGAACACGAAATGAGCGGCACCATCCGCAAGGGCGGCGAATGGATGGTGGCTTTTGCCCAAGTCAACATCCCCATCTTTTCGGTGCTGATGCGGCGCAGTTTCGGGGTGGCGGGTAACAACTACGCCACGCCGCAGAACCGGCCCGCGGTGCGGGTCACCTGGCCCGCCGCGGACGTCGGCGGTATTCCGCCGGAAGGCGGCATCGAGGCGGCTTACAAGCGGCAACTGGCGGAAGCGGAGGACCCCGCAGCGTTGCGTGCTGAACTGAACGCGCGCATCGAGAGCGCACGCGGGCCGCTGGGGCCGTTGAATAAATTCCAGATCGAGGAGATGATTGACCCCCGCCATACCCGCAGCTTGATCTGCGAATGGGTGGAGACGGCGTATAAAATAATTGCCCAGCCCGACCGTCTGGGCCCCCGGCCGCTACAGTTCAGGCCTTAACCAACAGGACAAACACAGGACAAAACAATGACCGAGCAATCCACCAATTACGATGATGTCAAACAGTATCGGTTAGACCCTGAACGCGAACAGGAGTTGATTAACAGCGCCGGTGAATGTGTCTTCATCTGGAGCAACAAAGCGGGCCACCCGATTGGCGTCATCACCGCTTATGTGCCCGTGGACGGTAAGATCTGGATGACCGCCACCCGCGAGCGGGTGCGCATCAAAGCCATCGCCCGCGACGGCCGCTCATCCTGTGTCTTCACCAGCAAAGGCACCCACATGGGCGGCGGTAAAACCGTCACCTACAAAGGCCATACCGTGATCCACGACGAGATCAAGACCAAACAATGGTTCTATCAGCTGCTGGCGCAAGGCATGGCGGCATCCGGCGACGACGGCAATGAATTTACCCGCAATCTGAACCCGGACTTGTTCGTTAAGTTTCTCGACACGCCGGAGCGGGTGGTGCTGGAATTTACCCCGGAACTGTCGATCCCGTTCGACGGTGACAAAATGGCGGCAGGTACCGCCGCTGCTTACGCTGAATTCGCCAAAGAAGCTGACAACTAAGCTATTCCGCCAGCGGATTAACGATCGGCCGGGGTACATCCCCGGCCAGCCTGGCCTGCAGGAACTCAAACGCGGCCGCCACTTCCTCCGCCGGCACCTCGGGGTGCAGCCCGGGGTTGGCGTGTAATCTCTTGTCTTCCGCACCCAACCCGTCGAACAATTCGAGGTAACCGTCCCGCGGGAACAACTCGTCTTCCAGTTGCATTAAAAACAACACCGGGTGAGCGATACCCGCAGCGTCCCGCAACAGGCGTTCCGCCATGGCCGCGGCAGCCCCGGTAACGCCGCACAAACCAATTACCGAACCCTTGAAGCGGTCATCCCCGGCCAGCAACGGAATGCCGAATAAAGACCCCATGGACAGGCCGAAATAGCCCAACCGGCCTTTGCCGATATCACATTCCGCGGCGACCGCGCTGAAAGCGTCGTGCCAGTCCGCAACCATGTCGTCAACAAAACCTTCACGCTGCATCTCTCCTGCCAGCGCCTCGCGGCCGCCCACCCCCACCTGGCGCAAGCCGTGCACCGGCCCGTCAACGGCCAGGCTGATATAGCCGCATTCCGCCGCAAAGCGCTGACAGAGGTGAGGAATGGGCGCCTGATTACGGTCGCCCGAAGCACCGTGGCCCAGCAGCACCATGGGCGTGTTGCTGTCAAAAGACGCCGGCAGCCAGAGTGCGCCGGTCACCCGGCGCACCGTGCCCTGCAGGGCAAAATCCCGCGCAGCGCCCGGCGCCGCCGCAGAGTCTAACCATTCGAAGTGACGCACCGCCGGCCCCTCCTGTCCGCATATGGGTATGCGCAGGGAAGTTAGCACGCTTAACCCGGCGGCGGCAAAACGGCTGTGTCAGTCGGTCTGGTCAATCTGGTCCGAACTGTCCGCACCCCGTTGGCGGCGTTTGCCGTGGCCTTCGGGCAGGCATACCAGTTGCTCTTCACCCCGGGGCGGCACGATGCACTGACCCTGCAATTCGTCGCCGTGCCGCCCGATCATGCTGCAGGCGGCGCCTTCAGCCTGATTGCTGCAGGCTTCAAAAGCTTCAGGCGGCGGGCCCCGGTGACGCCCTTCAGCCTGCGCGGCAGCGCCCAGGGTGAGGCAGAAGGCCGCGGTCACCGCGCACCCCAGCCAGCGTTTTGAGAGTTGCTTATCGACTTCGGTTCGACCGCCCTTTACACATAGCTGTTTGTTTGCCTGTTCATTCACGCTTAAACCCTCCTGTTTGTTGGCGAGGCCATAGTGACGCGCCATTGCGCAGCCAGGTTGGACAGAAGTTGCACAAAATGTGCAGAATCGGGCGGCTTTGTTACCATGCACGGATACCCCGCCGGACCGCAAACCACTGTGAATACTGCCCTTGAAAATTGACGCCCCGGTAACCCCGAACATGGGCAAAATTGCCCTGCAGGCGCGTAAGCTCGAAGACAGCGGTTATGACGGCATCCGCCTGGCGGAAACCAACCACGATCCCTTTATGCCGCTGGCTATTGCCGCTGAACACACCCGGCATATAGAGCTGGTCACGTCCGTGGCGGTGGCGTTCTCCCGCAACCCCATGAGCATGTGCATGCTGGCCCACGACTTAAACGCTTTTGCCGGCGGCCGCCTGATCCTCGGCCTGGGATCCCAGGTCAAACCGCACATAGAACGCCGTTTCAGCATGCCCTGGCACAAGGCCGCTGCGCAGATGCGTGAGTTCATTCAGGCCATGCAGGCCATTTTTGATTGCTGGTATGACGGTAAACGCCTGGAATTTGTCGGGGAGTATTATCAGCACACGCTGATGCCGGCGACTTTCACCCCCGCTACCGAAGGCTGCACGCGGCCGCGCATCGCGCTGTCCGCTACCGGCCCGTTGATGACGCGGATCGCTGCTGAATGGGCGGATGGCATGATCATGCACCCGTTTTCAACGGAAAAGTACATGCGCGAGGTGACCCTGCCGGCGGTGCAGCAGGGGCTGGCCAACAGCGGGCGGACGCTGGCGGACTTTTCTCTCGATTACGCGCCGATGATCGCCACTGCCGGCAGTGAAGAAGGCCTGGCCCGGGCGCGGGACGCCGTGCGCGAGCGCATTGCCTTTTACGGCTGCACGGTGGCTTACCGCCCGGTACTGGAGATTCACGGCTGGGGCGAATTACAGGACGAGTTGATCAAACTGAACCGCGCCCATGACAAGCAGGCCATGGCCGGCCTGATCAGTGATGAGATTCTGGAAACCATTGCCATTACCGGAGAACCGGCAGCGGTGGTGGAGAAGATGCGCAGCCGCCTCAGCGACCTGATTCAGCGTACCGGGTTCGGCGGCCCGGATCTTGACCCGGCCACCCTGGCGGATATGCTGCAGCGGCTGCGCGGCTGAACTTCGCCGCTGCTTCGCCGCTACTTCTCCGCTGGCCCCCACCGCTAAACTTCGTTGTTGCGCCGGCGCAGATAGACCGTGGCCGCCAGCAGCGCGGCGGCCACCAGCAGACCACCCCACAGCCCCCGCAGCGCCAGGATCGCAAACGGTTGAAACTGGCCGCCGGCGGTGTAAACGCTTTCACTGCTGGACGCATAGGGGATCGCCAGCGGCGCAATATGCGACAAGATCCAGCCTTGCAACACACTGGTGCCGAAGAAAATCCGTTCCAGGATGATCACAATCCAGGGCCCGCCAATTGCCCACAACAACGGCGAACGGGGCAGCGCTGACGCCACCAACAGAAACCAGGCGTACACCGGCAGCACCCATAAGCCGTGCAGCACATATCCCAGCAACAGCTTGGGCAGCTGCAGCAGCATGCCGCTATGCGCCAGCAGGCGGCTGCCCATACCGTCTTCAACAAAAATCAGGCTGAACATCAAGGCCACACCCTGAGCGGCAAATACCCCTAACACGGTCACCATCGGGGCCAGCCAGGTGATAAACACAGTTTTGGCCAGCACCGTGGACAGATCGTTTACCGGCATGGACTTCCAGAACAATATGGACTGGTCCTTGCGTTCGTCGTGCAGGCTGGACACCAGCATGAACAGGGCAATCACAGTCAACACCCAGTAAAAGGGGACCCCGACAAAACCCAGAAACCGGCTCAACTTCGCCTGCAGTTCCCGGTCTGTGCTGCCGGCTACATCAAACAGCAGGCCCCGTACGATATCCACGCCCTCGCTGCCGCGTTGTTCACCGGCACCCATCTGGCTGCTGTGCTGGCTGACCTCAACCTCCACGTTGTCCCAGGCCGCCCATACCGTCAGCCCGAAGACCAGCAGCAGGATCAGCAGAATAGCCGGACCCACCGTAAACGCGGTACGGTGTTCCAGCCACTCCCGCTTTAACAATGCAACATATACGCTGACGGATCCGTTCATGCGGCCCCCTTGTCACTTTCCACCAGGGCCACAAACAGCTCAGCCAGATTAGGCACGCTGACCTGCCCCAGCGGTTCAAGTTGCGCCGGATCAGCACCCTGGAAGATAAACTCAGCACCGGACAGGGTCGTGCGCCGGCACAGCGGTGTTAACGGCGGGCTGGTGTTTTCCGCGCACACCAGTTTGTGAAAGGTCGCCGCTACTTCCTCCATGGAACAGGCCAGGCGTGCGCGGCCGTGGTCGATAAACACCACGTCCGTGAGAATGTGCTCAATCTCCCTGACTTCGTGGGTGGTGACCAGAATGCTGCGCTGTTCGTTGTAAAAGTCATTCAGCACGCCATCATAAAACTGTTGGCGGTAAATAATATCCAGGCCCAGGGTCGGCTCGTCCAGGACCAGCAGCTGCGCGCCGATGGCCAGCACGATGGCCAGGTGCAACTGCACATGCATGCCCTTGGACAGTACCCGCACCCGCTTATCCAGACGGATTTCGGTGCGCGCCAGACGCTCCACCGCCGCAGCCCGGTTGAAACAGGGGTGTACCGAAGCCACATAGTCAAGCAGGTCTTCAACCCGCATCCATTTAGGCAGAATGCCGGTATCCGCAATATACGCCACCTTCTGCATCAACTCCGCGCGCTGGCGCCAGGGGTCGCAGCCGAGCACTGTAATATCACCGTCATCAATACGGTTAAGGCCGAGGATCGATTTCAGGGCGGTGGTCTTGCCGGAGCCGTTGGGGCCGATCAGGCCGACAATACGGCCCTGCGCCACCTGCAGGTCAAAGCCATCCAATGCCTGCACATCACCATAGTTTTTGCGCAAACTCTGCGCTGTTATCACACTCATTTGCCGTCTCCACCCAGCAGATCCCCGGGTTGCAGGCCGAGGCTCTCAATTCGCTGGCGTATGCGCGGCCATTCATTCTGTAAAAAGATCTCGCGTTCCTGCTGCAGCGCCCGGGCGCGCGCGCCTGCCTGCACAAACATGCCCAGCCCGCGCCGTTTTTCCAACAATCCTTCATCCACCAACATCTGGTACGCCTTGGAAACCGTTATGGGGTTAATTTTTTCATCCGCCGCCACCTGCCGCACCGAAGGCACCGCCTCTCCCTCCGTCAGCGAGCCATTCAAAATCCGCTGCATCACCGTGCTGCGCAACTGCAGATAGATGGGCACACTGTCGTCCCAATCTCTCATTCCGGGCTGCTCCGGTACCGTACTGTTATACCTATGTAGTACACCATAACATCGACTTTAGCACCAATGGTGTCCGGGGCGCAAGTCGCTGTAGAATCGCCCGCTATGCGCACCCTCACCGTCCTCACCCTGCTGGTTGTTATTGCCGCCTTCTGGCTGTTCGAACGCGACTTCCCCGCCACCGCGGTGGATGCGCGTTTCAGTAACACGGCGTCGCAGTTTGTGCCGCTGAGCAGCGGCGCCCGGCTCCACTACCGCGATCAGGGTAATGCCGCCGGTCCGGTGCTGGTGCTGCTGCACGGCTCAAATGCCTCCCTGCATACCTGGGAAGCCTGGGTCAGCCGTCTGGGTGATGAGTTCCGCATCATCACCCTGGACCTGCCCGGCCACGGTCTGACCGGCAAGGTGCCGGACGACAACTACAGCACCCAGGCTTACATCGACAGCGTACGTGAGCTCAGCCAGCATCTGCGCCTCTCCAGCTTTGTCCTCGGCGGCAACTCCATGGGCGGAGGCATCACCTGGCGCTACACTCTGCAGCACCCCGACCAGGTCGACGCCATGCTGCTGGTGAACGCCAGCGGCCCCGGCACCTGGTACAGCGGCAGCCGCAGCAATTCACCCCTGGCTTTCCGGCTGTTGGCGCAACCCTGGTTCCGCAGCGTGGCCCGCTACCTGGATTCCGAATACCTGGTGGCTGAAGGGCTGCGCGCCTCACACTACGATCCGGCGGTAGTCGACGACGCGCTGATCGACCGCTACTACAACATGAGCATGCGCGCCGGCACCCGCCACGCCACCATGGTGCGCTTTGGCCTGCCGCCGGCAGCCGGCTCGGAGCAGGATCTGGCCAGCCTTGAACAACCCGCACTGGTCATGTGGGGACGCGAGGACAACCTGATTCCGGTAAGCACCGCTGACCGTTTTGTGCAGGCGCTGCCCCACGCGGAGCTGGTGATCTATGACAAGGTCGGGCACATCCCCATGGAAGAGGTGCCGGATCAATCCGCCGCTGACGTCCGAACTTTCTTGCGCAGAATCGCCGCGGACTCTTTAGACGGAGACGCCGCGGGCGCTTTGCACGGAGACGCCGCAGGCGCTTTGCGCGGAACCGCCGCGGGCGCTTTACGCGGAGACGCCGCAGGCGCCGAAAACGGCTGAACATGAAAGCAGCGCGCGCCGCTGACAAAAACCGGATGTCTTGACGGTTTTAACCCGGGGTGGCAGGGTAGCCGCCTTGTCAACCAATCGGGGAAGGTTGTGAATACGATAGAAAGGCTGTTTGGCCTGCAGGACGAGGTGGCGGTGGTCACCGGCGCAGGCAGGGGTATCGGTGAAGGTATCGCCAAGGTCCTGGCCGGCGCCGGCGCCAGAGTGGTGGTGGCAGCGCGGCGCACCAGCGAAATAGAACGGGTTGCTGAAGAGATTAACAGTGCCGGCGGCACGGCGGTACCGCTGACCACCGACGTGACCGACCCGCAGGCGGTGCGGGCCCTGGCCCAAGCCGGCATCCGCGAATGGGGCAAGTTGAACATCTGGGTCAACAATGCCGGCGGCTCACCGCTGCAGGTGCCGTTAACCGAACTGCCGGTGGACGAATGGCACGCCACCATGGCGCTGAACCTGACCGCGGTCTGGGAAGGTACCTGTGCTGCCGCCGCGGTGATGGAAGACGGCGGCCGGGTAATCAACATCTCTTCCATTGCCGCTGACATGGTGGTACCCGGCAGCGGCCATTACAGCGCCGCCAAGGCAGGGGTGAACGCCCTGACCAGGACTTTTGCCCACGAACTGGGGCCGCGCGTCCGGGTCAATTGCATCATGCCCGGCGCTGTCCCCACCGAGATCATGATGAAAGCCATGCAGCTCAAAGACGAAGACCTGCCCGGCTTTGAAAAGATGATCCGTTTACCCGCAGGCCGCCTCGGCACGCCGGAGGATCTGGGTGCGGCGGTACTGTATTTTTCGTCCAAAGCCTCTGAGTGGGTGACCGGACAGTGCATCAAAGTATCTGGAGGAGGTTAAGACATGCCTGTAACTAATCGACGCGTATTTGTTAAACAACGCCCGCAGGGCATGCCTACCCTGGACGACTTCGGCCACGCTGAGGACACCATCGAAACAGTACCGGAACAGCACGTACTGGTGAAGGTGGATACCCTGTCGGTGGATGCTTTTATCCGTACCACCCTGGATGAAGCCGGCTTGCATGAGATGTCGGAACTGGGTGCTCCGGTGACCGCGCTGGGGGTGGGAGAAGTGCTGGAAAGCCAGTTTGACGGCCTGGCCGCCGGTGACTGGGTCTGCGGGCCGCTGATGGCGCAAACCCACGCGCTCATGCCCGGCGCCGCGTTTCAGAAAATTGAGCCCAGCGCCAATATTCCTCCCAGCACCTATCTTGGCGTGCTGGGACTCACCACCGGCCTCACCGCCTGGGCGGGCATGGTGCCGGTGGGCGAGGTGGCGTCCGGAAACGTGGTTGTAGTCTCAGGCGCCGCCGGCGCGGTGGGCACCGTGGCGGCCCAACTGGGCAAGGCCCGCGGCGCAACGGTAATTGGCATTGCCGGCGGCCCGGAAAAATGTGCATTCCTGACCGGCGACCTGGGGCTGGACGGTGCCATTGACTATAAAAACGACGACATCGCCGCCCGTCTGCAGGAACTGGCCCCCAACGGTGTGGACGTGTTTTTTGACAATGTGGGCGGGGAGTTGCTGGATATTGTGCTGGACAATCTCGCGGTTAACGCCCGGGTGGTGATCTGCGGCGCTATTTCCCAGTACCAGCATCTGCACGATGTGCGCGGGCCCAAACTTTATCTGCGCCTGGCTGAACGTAACGCCAGTATGCGCGGCTTCACCGTTGACCACCATGCCGCGGCGTTTGCCGAGGCTCAAGCGGAGTTAAGCCGTTTGTTCACCGAAGGGGCGGTCAAATTGCCGGAACATGTGGTTGAAGGCGTCGACAATTTCCCCGACGCACTGTTGACACTGTTTAACGGCGGACACACCGGCAAGATGCTGGTTAAACCCTGATCGGATTCTGCCGCCGCCGGGCCGCCGCTGAGCAGGCGGTGGCGCAGGCGGTAGCGCAGCAGGGTCCGCGCCAGCCAGCCGCGGTAGCCGTTGTGGACAAATGTACGGATCCCGTGTTGCGCACCACGATGTTTTGTTGTCTGGTTCATGAGCCGTGCCGTCAGGTTGCTGTCTGAGCGGCTGACATTATTCCAGCAACAACATTAAGGCTTGCTGAATACCGCAGCGGCTGCTTGTATTCAATAAACGCGCAGACATTGCAGAATCTGATCCGCTAAAGATGCACTTCCAGGCCGCCGGACAGTTACATTACTCAGGCATCAGCCAGATGGAATCGACTTGATGTCCATTCACCTCGTTTATGCATTTGTCGACGCCGCCAGCATGATTCTGGTGCTGGTGATCAGCGGGCGCATGCTGTACGCGGCACCCCGCCACCCCGCCAGCTGGCTGATCGCCTGGCTGGCATTCAACAGCATCTGCAACCTGCTCAGCGCACGGCAGGACTACGCATTTACCATGCCGCCCGAGTTCAGTATCGAGTACGGCGGCATCTACATACTGCTGAACCTGGCGCGTAACGCCAGTTCGGTTGCCATGATGCTGCTGTGCCACACGATCTTCCGCGACGGCGAGCGTTTCCCCCGCTGGCTTCTGGGGCTGGCTGCCCTGCAGTTTTTTGTCGAAGAACCCCTGGGCTGGATCATAGAGGCCTGGTGGGTCAGCAAGTGGACGGCCAACAGTAGGCCGGCCGCGGTACTCATCAACGAGATGGTCCCCGCAGCTTTACAGCTATTGTTCAGCAGCCTGGCGGTGTACTGGGCACTGCAGGATTACAACGCGGACCTGGTGGCAAAACGCCGGGTGACGCGGGCGGTATTGCTGCTGCTGTTAGCCGGTTTTGTCTCTCTGGTGATTGAACGGCTGGGCTTTTTCAGCGGCCTGGTGCCGTTTACCGCCATGTACCACGTGCACATGCAGGTGGTTGCGCTGCAGGTGCTGGTCATGCTGTTGATCGTGTTCGGCATGATGCGGGGGGATCTGGCGGCGTTTATCGACCCGGCGGTGAAACCCCAGGCGGCCGCGGCCGCCATAGCTCCGGAGCCGGACAGCACAGCCGCGGACGTGCAGCGCGTACGCAATGCCCTGGAAGAAGAAAAAATCTACCGCACCATGGGGTTAAGTGTGCGCGACCTCGCGGTACACCTGAGCATCCCCGAATACCGGCTGCGCAGCCTGATTCACAACCATATGGATTTCCGTAATTTCAACAGCCTGTTGCATCACTACCGCATCGCTGAAGTGTGCGCGGCCCTGCAGGATCCCGCGCAGAACTCAACCCCGGTGCTGACCTTGGCTTTATCCGCCGGCTACCAGTCTATTGCGCCCTTCAACCGGGCATTTAAGCAACTCATGCAGCAGACCCCTACCGAATACCGGCAACGCAGCCAGCAGCAGGCTGCATCTGCCCCTGCACCAACCTCTACGCAAACCCTGTAAATACGCCTCAATTCCTGAAATCGACCAGCCCTTTGCAGAATTCGACAAGCCGCAACGCGGCGTCAGCGCTAGTTTAGCGGCTGTTACGCAACGTTCAGGGAGCGGCAAGTGAGCAAGGTTCTGGTCGAATGTGAAAACGTCAGCCACGGTTATCAACGCGGCGGCAGTGAGGTGCAGGTGCTGCACCAGCTCAATCTCACCATTTGTCAGGGTGAGTTTGTTGCGCTGATGGGGCCGTCCGGCTCCGGCAAGACCACCTTGCTGAACCTGCTGGGCGGGCTGGATAAAACAAACGGCGGCACCATCCGCATCCTGGGGGTGGCACTGGAGCAGCTATCCGCCGCCACCCTGGCCAACTGGCGCGCGCAGACAGTGGGATTTGTTTTTCAGTTTTACAACCTGCTGCCGATGCTCAGCGCCCAGGCCAACGTAGAGCTGCCCCTGCTGCTGACGCCGCTGAAGCGCAAAGCCAGGCGCCAGCGCGCCCACACCGCCCTGCAGATAGTCGGCCTGGCGGAACGGGCCGGGCACAAACCCGGCGAGTTGTCCGGCGGGCAGCAGCAACGGGTGGCCATCGCCCGGGCGCTGGTGGCAGACCCGGAACTGCTGGTGTGTGACGAGCCCACCGGCGACCTGGACCGCGCCACCGCGGACGAAATCCTGCAGCTTTTACAGACCCTGAACCGCGAACACGGCAAGACCATCATCATGGTCACCCACGACCCTAAGGCCGCAGAGTATGCCAACCGTACCCTGCACATGGACAAAGGCAATCTCAGCCATGGGTAGCCTGACGCTGATTATCGCCAACCTGCGCCGTAAACCCCTGCGCACCCTGCTCACCTGGCTTTCCCTGGTTATCGCTTTTCTGCTGTTTATGCTGCTGCGGGCCATCTCCACCAGTTTCAGCGGCGGCCTGCCGGCGGACAACGTGGCGCGGCTGATGCTGGATGCCAAATACTCCATGACCGACAACCTGCCCATGGCCCACATTCACACCGTTGCGCAAATGCCCGGCGTGGACTCAATCTCCGGCATGGTCTGGTTCGGCGGTTATTACCAGGATCCGAAAAACAAGTTTGCCAAAGCTCCCGTGGATCATCAGACCTTCTTTCGCGTCAATCCCGAACTCATTGTGGCCGACGATGTGCTGCAGCGGTTCCGCGCATCCAGGCGGGCGGTAGTGGTGGCGGAGTCCATTGCCCGGCAATTCGGCTGGCAGGTGGGTGACCTGATACCGATCAGGGGTGATATCTGGCCCCGGGAAGACGGCAGTTGGGACTGGGCTTTCGAAATGGCCGGCACCTACCGCACCCCGCCGGACAGCCGCATGCAACCCTGGATGCTGATGCGTTACGACTTTTTTAACGAGTCGGTGGCGGATTGGGTGAAAAACCAGGTCGGCTGGGCAGTGCTGCGGGTGACCCCGGGTACGGACGCCAAACAGCTGGCGCTGGCCATAGACAGCCACTTCGAAAACGCCGCGGATCCCACCCGGACTCTGTCCGAAGACGAATACGCGCGCCAGTTTGCAAACCAGGTGGGAAATATCGCCGCCATTGCCGGCATGATTCTGGCCGCGGTGTTTTTCACCATCCTGCTGCTGACCGCCAACATTGCCGCCCTGTCTTTCCGGGAACGGGTCGGCGAGATGGCGGTGATGAAGACCCTGGGTTTTAAAAACCCGTACGTCAGCGCCCTGCTGCTGGCTGAAGTGCTGGCCCTGTGCCTGCTGGGGGCCGCCGCGGGGATCAGCGTGAGCTATCTGCTGGAACCCACCCTGCAGCAGAATCTCCGCGCCGTGGTGGGCGGCCTGGAAATGTCTCTGCTGGATGCGGGCAGGGGCCTGGCGCTGGCCACACTCATTGGTCTGTGCATCGGCTTACCTCCCGCATGGGCCGCCTGGCGGCTGTCCATCACCGACGCCCTGCGCGAAACCGCCTAACCGCCACCCGCCGCCTCAACCGTCAGAAGGAAAGCCCGATGCTCAAACAAATTTTGTCCGTGACCTGGCTGAACCTGACCAACCTGGGCAGCCG
This sequence comes from Pseudomonadales bacterium, assembly GCA_028279305.1. Classification (GTDB taxonomy): domain Bacteria; phylum Pseudomonadota; class Gammaproteobacteria; order Pseudomonadales; family Azotimanducaceae; genus UBA4421. The sequence continues at coordinate 5,980 of JANQOA010000069.1, read as the reverse complement.
CATCGGCATCAGTCTGGTCATAGTGGTGGGTATAGGCGGAGTTGTAGCGGTGCTGCTGGGGCTGCTGGCCATGTCCAATGGCTTCCGCTCCACCCTGATGCAGGCCGTACACCCGGACCGGGTGCTGCTGCTGCGCAGCGGCAGCAACAATGAAATGGAAAGCTGGGTGAGCAACGAAGATCTCGCGGTGCTGGCCACTTATGAAGGCTTGCAGACCCTCAGCCCGGAAGTGTATGTAACCATCAACGTGCAAAAGCAGCAGGCCGGCACCATGGCTGACGTGGTCGGCCGCGGTGTCACCGCCAGCGCCCTGCAGCTGCGCAGCGAAGTGGAAATTACCGCCGGGCGCATGTTCCAACCCGGTACCGGGGAAATTCTTGCCGGTACCGCGGCGGTGCAACAGTTCCGCGGCTTGAATATCGGCGACCGGATACGGGTACGCGACGCTGAACTGACGGTGGTAGGCCACTTCAGCGCTGCAGGTGCCGCCGCGGAATCGGAACTATGGATGGACCTGCCGGTGGCGCGGGATGTATTCCGCCGCACCGGCGCCAGCGTGGTGCGCGCCGCTGTGACCGAGCCGGCGGCAATTGACACGATCGCCGCAAACATGGCGGCAGACCCGCGCCTGAGCACAACACTGGTTACCGAACAACAATACTTTGCCGCCATGGCGGGCGCCCGCACCGCTTTGATGGAAACCTTTGCCTACCTGATCGCGGGCATTATGGCGCTGGGTTCGGTGGTGGCTGCCCTGAATACCATGTATACCGCGGTGAACCGCCGGACCCTGGAAATCGGCACGCTGCGCGCGTTGGGATTCCAACGCCCGGCGGTGGTGATTTCCGTGGTCACCGAAGCCATGGTGCTGGCGTTGCTGGGAGCACTGCTGGGCGCTGCGGCGGTCTATCTTGTTTTCGACGGCATGGCCGCGGCAACGGTTGACGGCGCCGGCGCCAGCGTTGCATTTGCCTTCAGCGTGTCCCCGGATATGCTGCTGACTGCCGTGATGGCGGCCCTGCTGCTGGGCTTTGCCGGCGGCAGCCTGCCCGCCCTGCAGGCAGCCAGAATGCCTATTACAAGAGCCTTGAGGGGCTGACGCGGGGCGGACTGCAGCGCTCGGGGTGCGCCGGGCGGCTTGTTCACCCGGGCGGCTTGTCCACCAGCACCCCCTGCCGCTGCAGACCGCGCACCCGGGATTCATCGTAACCCAGCCAGTCCCGCAGAACGGCCGCGTTGTCCTCTCCAAGCCGCGGGCAGGGTGTCCACTGACTGCTGTCCAGGCCCTGCATTTTGATCGGATTGCCGGGCATGGGTACATCGTGGCGCTCATAGGTGACAAAGTAGCCCCGCGCCTTAACCTGTCCGTCTGCAACCATATCCGGGACCTGATTGACCGGACCGGCGCTGACCCCGGCATGTTGCAGCACGCCGGCGGCTTCTGATTTGTCCAGCCGCCGGCTCCAGGCGGATATGTGCTGATCAATCAGATTGTGCTGCCGCCGGCGTGCACTCAGATCCATGTCCGCTGACAACCCCGCTGCGGTCAACGCCGGTATCAGGCTTAACAGCGCCCGCCACTCGCCCTTGTCAGCACACGCCAGCGCCAGCCACTGATCTTCGCCGGCACAGGGGTATACGCCGTGAGGCGCCATGGCCGGGTGCCGGTTGCCCATCGCCCGGGGGTGCGCGCCCATCTGCACATCCACCAGCCACGGACCGTTGTAACACACGCCGCCTTCATGCAGGGACATTTCCACCCGCGCGCCGCGCCCGCTGGCCTGGCGCTGCCGTAACGCGGTCAACACCGCCGCGGTGGCATTGGCTGCCGCCACCGGATCCATCAAGGCCATGGCTGTATTGCGCGGCTCGTCGGGACCGTAACCCATCATGTGCGTAAAGCCGCTCATCACTTCCACCGTGGGGCCAAACGCCACCCGGTCGCGCAGCGGTCCGCTGCTGCCGAACCCCGGCATGGTCAGATAAATAATGCGTGGATTAGCTTGTTGCAGACGGGCGTAGTCCAGCCCCAGCGCCGGCATGGTGCGGGCGCTGAAGTTCTCAGCCACAACGTCCGCCTCAGCCACCAGCTGCAGGAACAGCTCGCGGCCGGCGTCACTTTTCAGATCCACGGCCAGGCTGCGCCGGTTGCGCGACAATTTGACGAACAACGCGTTGTTGTTCCACGGTTCGTCACCCGCTTCGCCGCCCAGCCAGCCGCCGATGGGCATGGCGGGAAAAGTCCGCGGTCCGCGTCCGGCAGGCGCTTCAACGCGCACCACTTCAGCCCCCAGATCAGCCAGAAAACGCATCGCCAGCGGCCCCGCCCAGACATGGGTGAGGTCCAGAATGCGCACCCCCTGCAGCGGTCCGTCCACTGCCATCAGGTGTACTCTATGCGGAACGGCAGGCCGGCAACGCGCAGCATTTCACCCCCCTCACCGCCGCCGGGCTGCCAGAAGTCCCGCGCCCGCAGATGCGGGTCCTCAAGCACTTCCTCCAGCGTCTGCACCACCCCTACCGGCACCCGGCATGCCAGGGCGCGGCGCCCGACTTCAGCCACCGGCAGCACCGCCAGCGCTTCGCTGATGACAGCATGCAGGGCGGCGCGGTTCGCCATACGCAAGTCGTTATTCTCAAACCGCGGATCGAGCAGCAGCTCCGGCCGCTGCAGGAACACCGCAAACGCATCCCAGAACTGGGGCACAATGTTGACATAGGCCCAGCCGTCGGCGCAGCGGAACAGTTCACTGGGCACCACAAACCAGAAGTCGCTGCCGTGGCGGCTGCGCAGTTCGCCGGCACAGTGCCAGCGCACAGTGGTGAACTGCGAGCATGTCATCAGCGTTTCCAGCATGCTCAGGTCCACCACCTTGTCTGCGCCGGCAAAACGCGCGGCATTAGCCGCGGTAAACGCCAGCGCGCCGCTTTGAAATTCAAGATAGTGGCCGGGCAGCGACAACGGCGCGCGGTCAGCGTCCCCCATCAACGCGGTATAACCGCCCATTGCCAGCAAGGTGCTTGGGGTGGCACGCCAGTTTCTCTTCGGCCCGGTCAGGCCGAACGGCGTAACCGCCACTTTTACTCCGGCGCGCCAGTCGGCAAAACCCAGCGCGGCCACCGCGTCAGCGCTGTCGGCGTGGCAGATCACCACGTCGGCACGGGCTGCCAGTTCCGCCAGCAGCGTCAGCTGATCCTGGGATGCGGCCAGCGCCACCCGGCGTTTGCCCGGGTGCAGGCAGGCCTCCATGGCGGCGTCGCTCGCCCACGCCGGCGCTGTTGCACCCACGTCGGCGCGCACTACGTCAGCTCCGGCGCTGACAAACAAACGCCCGGCATAAGCCGCGGCATAACCGCCTATTTCCAGAACCCTGTCCATATACTGCCGGCTTCAGGCGGATGTCTGCTCCGCGGTGGTGGCGGCAAACATGCGGTTGGCACTCTCCTCACGCAAAAGGCGCAATTCCGTCTGCAGCGCCCGGCGGCCCGCCTCAGCCTCCGGGTCGGTGGGATAATAGGCCAGTTCGCTTTGCGGATCCCCCGCCACCCGGGTGCCGAGCAGCACCCGCGGCTGGCTGTAATCATAGGGGCAGGCCCGGTGCAGCAAGGCACGGTTGTCCCAGATCAGGGTGTCACCGGCCTGCCAGCGGTGCTGATAGACCCGGCTGGGTTCCGCCACCACGAAGTCCACCAGGGATTTCAGCAACTGCCGGCTTTCCATCCGGCTGAGTCCTGGAATGCTGAACGCGTGCCGGCCGATGAAGAGGTTTTTTACGCCGGTTTCCGGGTGGGTTTTTACCAGCGGGCGCAGATACGCTTCACCGTGATAGATGGTGCCGGCGGCCTGGGGAGGAAAGTCGCCCACGTCGTTAGCCTGGGAAAACTGGGTGGAGTGATAAGCACTCAACCCCGCCACTCTGGCCCTGGTGTCCTCATCCAGCGCCGCGTAACCGGCGCGCATGTCAGCCAGCTCGGTTTCGCCGCCGAACTCCGGCACCGTCACCGCGGACAACATGGCGCACTTGCTGCTTACCGGCCAATAGGTGCTGTCCGTATGCCACGCCTCGTTGCCGACATTGGTGCGCATGCGTTGGCTGTCCAGCGGCACCACCTCTCCCCAACCGCCGTCATCCAGGCGCCGCTGATTAGCCATGGGCATGGCGCCGAATTCAAGTTCGCCAAAGCGTTCGCCAAACTCGATGTTCTGCTGCTCGCTGAGAAACTGCCCGGGAAAAACCAGGAACCCGTAGCGTAGAAACGCCCGGTGGATGCCAGTGAACTCATCAGCCCTCAATTCCGCCAGCCGCACGCCGCGCACCACCGCACCGAACACCTTGTCCCTGATTGGCTCAATCTGCATAAGCAGCCCTTAACCCCGGTACCAGATTGGCGAAGTCCACGCCATTTCACGGATTTCCCGGGGATAGTTCGGATTATCCTCGTTGCAGACCGCGGGCCGCTGGTCCTCGGCCAGACGCTCACAATCATAGGTATGCCAGCGCCGGGTGGGCGGCTCAACCACCCGCAGGTAGTAGTATGCCGGCTGTGCGGCATCAAACTGCGGATCGGTAAACACCGTGCACAGCGTGGCCGCACCCTCCGCCGCCCGGGCAATCGGCAATACATCCGTATGCAGGCCGCCGTCCGCATCCACCCAGCCTTTAATCAGATGCATCTCGCTGAGGTCCAGACCCGCCGGATCTTTAGCCGCGTAAGCCAGGAAACTGGGCGCCGGATGGTCCGCTGAAGGCTGCAGGTCCGCCCCCATGGGGACGCCGCTGGCGTAGCCTTGACGGGTGCGTTGAGGGTCATCACACAGATCTTCACTCAGACCCCAACCGGCAAACAGGCGCGGCGTGATACGCGGGCCGGATGTACCGAACACCTCACGCCTCAACATGGCGTCAAAAATGGCGTCACGGGTATTCTGCGGCGCCCAGACGCCGGCCAACCCGCCGGGGTTGCCGTCAATACCGCTGGTCAGTAAGCCGGGTTGCAGCCGCTCCCGGGGGTCAGCTTCACCGGTCACCGCACCGCCCCAGTCGTCTTCCAGCACGCCGCCGGGGGTAGCGGTATGGGTATCGGTGGCGGCAATAATCCCCAGCTTAATGGGGTTCAGCCCGGTCTGCTGCGCCTCCGCCAGGCCCACCACCAGGGCGGAGCGTTGAAAATCGGTGGCGTGCACACAACCCGCCCCAAGCATGCCGTTGGCGCCTTTTTCGTCCGGCCCGCACTCGCGGGTGACTTCGCTGGCGGTACCCAGTTGTAATTCGCCATCCTGCAGAGTACGGGTGGCATACTGCTTGTCTTCACCCATGCGCCGCACCGCCTCAACATTGCACAGCTCATCCGGCGCCCCGAGCACGCTGGACAAGCCGTTGATACACTCGGAGCTGCCTTTGTGCTGGAATATTTCCATAATGGGTTCGCGCTGCAACCGCTTCTCGGCGTACGCGCGCTTGTTTTCCAGGGTCGGATCAAGCTGCTTGTAAGGCGCCATGCGGCCGTTCGCCAGATTGGTGTTGTGCGGGATGGTCAGGTAATCGCAGCCGTCCTCAGCCTTACACACCGCGTCCAGGCCGGCCCAGAGCCTGCTGTCGATGGGTGCCTCCACATAGCTGACCGGCAGCGGCGGCACGTTGCTGTTGCGGAAAATCACATTGCGGTGATAGTTGGACGTACCCGGCGTACCGGTATATTCATAAGCGATAAAGCTGCTGAACTCACAAGGGCTGTCAGCGTTGTTGGCCGCCGCCTGCATATCCGACCAGGGCTGACGCGCAGCCTCCAGACAGCGCCGGCCGTCCTCTCCGCACACCGCCGGAATGCGTACCGGCGTTTCCGTGGTGATGACGGTACCTAACATCATCATGCCCTGCCGTTCGTTCACCCGGGTCAGGGTGCAGAACTCGCTGTCATAAACTTCTGAACCCGGCGTGCGGCACAGCGCGCGCTCGCCCAGGAATTCGCCGTGGTCGGT
>JANQOA010000036.1 GCA_028279305.1 Pseudomonadales bacterium | reverse complement strand
AACGCCTCTTCCAAGCCGTCTGAGTCAGCCATGTCAATAACGTATTCAACCAACCGCGGCCCTGCCGCCGGCAACTCCCCGGTTGCCGCCGCGCGCCGGTTGAGCAGCACCACCCGGCCTACCGTGTGTTGCGGATAGGCTAACAGCCGCAGCACCGTCCGGCGGCCGACGTTGCCGGTGCCGCCCAGCACACCAATATTCATGTCAGCCGCCGCGGATGGCTCAAGGCTGCGTCCCTACTCTATCCGGGTGAGCGATACCGGAATGCCATTCAACGCAACGGTGCCGCTCATCTCATCAATATAATTGCTGGCGGCCAGGATATTGGCATTGGCCCCCGGGTGCCGCCGCCGCATCCCCTGGTTGATGGTCTCATCCTGGGAAAAGCCGTGGGGCAGACTGACCACCCCGCGGGCCATCCGTTCAGTCAGCCGCACCCGGGCTTGCACGTTGCCGGTGGCTGAACCCACCGCCACCCAATTGTCCTCCTGCAGGCCGTGGACCTCGGCATCCAACGGATGAATATCCAGCGTGCACAAGGTTTCACCGTTTTGCAGCCGGCCTTTGTTAAGGGCCGGCAGATTCTGTAACCAGGAATTGTTGGTCTGGACGTTACGGCGTCCCACCAGCAATAACCCTTCCGCGGGCGGCTGGGCCTGCAGGCGGTTGACCTCCTGCAGAATTGCGCTGTGGCCAAGATCAATGCGGCCGTCAGAAAACCGGATGACTTCCGCCAGGCGCGGTCGCGGCGCGCCGAAGTCGATCCCATGGGGCGCAGCCGCCATTTTGCCCAGGGTCAGCCCATCACGCATGCCGAAGTGGTCGCCCCACGCGCCGGCCCTCACCCCCAGATCCAGAAGCCGTTCCACCCCCTGCTGTGGTTCAATCATGGACACCAGTTCCTGTACGTCGCGGCCGGCCAGGGCACAATCTTCATCCGCGGCGTAAGCGGCTGCTGACGCGGCTACATGGTCGTCTTCAAAATCCGCAAGCTGGGTTGCCGTAGGCACACTGTCATTGGCGGCGATGTATGCCAGGGTTAAGGCGGATTGCCATTCATCCGGCTGCTGCGGGGCAAACAGCGGCGCGGAGTAGCGGGCGGTATTGCGGTAACCCATGGCACCGAGGAAGTGATCGTAGTGGCTGTCTTCAAACGGCGACGTGCCCGGCAGGATCACATCCGCCAGTTTGGTGGTTTCGTTGTGATAAATGTCTACGCAGACCAGAAAGTCCAGCTTCGCCAGAGCGCCTTCCAGACGCGTGCTGTCCGGATTGCTGACCACCGGATTGCCGGCAAAACAAACCAGTGCACGAATCTGCCCGGGCCCGGGAGTTTCGATCTCTTCGCGCAGGGCGGCCACCGGCATCTGCCCCAGTACTTCCGCATAGCCTGATACCCGGGAACGGTAGCGGGCGTGCTGATATTCGGTTTTGGGAGGACGCGGGGCATAAAACGCCTGCTCGGGGAACATCGCGCCGCCCTCTGCGTCGAGGTTGCCGGTAATTACGTTAATCACCTCAACCAGATGGCTGGTCAGCGTGCCGAAAGCCTGCAGCGTGGTGCCCACCCGGCCGTACACTGCTGCGCGTTCCGCGCCGTATAACCGCTCCGCAAGTTTGAGTATCTGCTCCGCCGCCAGCCCTGTACGCTGCGCAGCCATGTGGGTGTCGATACGGCTCAGAGCGTCGAATAAGCGAGCGCTGTTTTTGCTGGGGTAACGACGCTCGCCGTCCGCGCCCAGGGCCCGCAGCTCGTTGATCAGGGCAGCCAGCAACCAGGCATCGGTGCCCGGACGGATAAAGTGATGTTCATCCGCCAGCGACGCGGTTTCACTTTGACGCGGGTCCACCGTCACCAGCCGCCCGCCGCGCTGCTGCATGGACCGGAGTTTGTCGCGGAACTTCGGCACCATCCAAAGGCTGCCGTTGGAAACTACGGGATTAGCGCCCAGCATCAGCAGCAAATCGCAGCGTTCAATATCCGGCACCGGCACCGCCATGTCGTCACCAAACATGTATTCGCTGGCCAGTTGCTTAGGCACCTGGTCCACCGTGCCGGCGGAAAAAATGTTGCTGGAACCCAGGGAGCCGGCAAATGCGCCAAAACCCATGGCCAAGCCGATATTATGCGCGGTGGGGTTACCCACATACGCCGCAACGGCGTTGGCGCCATGTTGCTCTTTGATGCCGCCCAACTGCTTGCTGATGTGCTGCAAAGCTGCATCCCAGGTCACCGGTTCGTGGCGGCCGTTACGTTTCAGCAGCGGCTGCCGCAGCCGGTCCGGGTCGCTGTCCAGTTCTTGCAGCGCCACCCCCTTGGGGCACAGGTGCCCGTTGCTGAAGACGTCGCGGGGATTGGCCTTGATTTCAATCACCTTGCGGCCGTCAGTGGTGATGTTTAATCCACAGCCGGCTTCACAAATAGGACAAATTCGCTGGCGCTTGATTTCCGTCATACCGCTGCACCCCATTTATCGAGACTTTGCATAATATCCCCTCCCTTTGCTGCGCCCTTCTTTAAGCTACATCAATAGCTACATCCGCTGATAGAAGCAATAGCCGCAATAGCAGCAAGCCTCCCACACAGCCCCGTGCGGTTGGAAGTCCGTTGATACTTACGTTGCAATTCCACGTCTAATGCGCGTTTTCTTTGAGAGGTGAACTCAATGTGGGCACGCAGCCTGGTTATTGCGGCCGTCTTCGCAGCAAATCACGCGCCTGCTTTTGCGCAGAACGCAACCGGCCTCTACGCTGGATTGTTTATCGGTGAAGGTTTAACAGACAATACCGTAGTCGACCACAGCGGGTTTTCTTATACGGGTTTTCCGGGCCACGAGGTGGACTACCGGGACAACGGTACAACCTACGGCTTCGCAGTTGGCTACAACCAGCGCCGCGGCCGCTGGTACCTGGGGCTTGAGCTGGATGCAACCGCCAGCCGCCTGGAAGCCAATAGCCTGCAGATTGACCCGGTGGGTTTGGATGAAGAGATATCCACCCGCGCCAAACTGCTCAGCACCTTGCAGTTGCAGATTGGCCGCCAAACCGGCGCCTGGCTCGGCTACGCCAGCGCCGGTTACGCGGCCGGTTGGTTCGAAAATGAACTTTATGACCTGGATACCGGCAACGTCTACGATCCGGACGACTCTTACTTTGAAGACGGTTCGGACGATGGCTGGGTTGTCGGCGTGGGCGCCGCATATACCATTCAGGACCGCTGGCAACTGCGCGCGGACGCACGCTACGTAGACCTGGGCAGCCGGGCGCACTATGTGAACCGTACAAATCTGGTGAGCCGGGGCGCACTGCTGGGGATCAGAAAATACGATAGTGAAAACCGGTTTTCCCAGCTGCGGATCGGGGCCCTCTACCTGTTTTAGTATCTCCGCCCACCTCCGGACAACAAACGCGGTTTGGGGATTAAAATCCGTGGTTGCATAATGCGTCTTCAGCAAGACGAGTACATGCCGTGGCGTATATAGATGCTGATGTTGCCGCCAAGGTCCAACGGATCGGCGAGCGGCTGTCGCACCGCCGCTTGACGCTGGTGACCGCGGAATCCTGCACGGGTGGCTTGTTGGCGGCACAGTTCACTGAACTGCCCGGCAGTTCTGCATGGTTCGAGGGCGCACTTGTCACCTACCGGTTGTCCGCAAAACAAAACCTGTTGGGTGTTTCAGCACAATCCCTGGCGGCGCATGGGGCGGTCAGCCAGGTCACCGCAACGGCGATGGCGCGCGGTGCCCTGCAGCGCAGCACTGCTGACATCAGCATTGCCGTTACCGGAATTGCCGGGCCCGGAGGTGCAACTGAGAAAACACCAATGGGCACCGTATGGATCGCCTGGTGCAGCCGTGATGGATTAAACGAAGCGCACCGTTACCAGTTTGAAGGCGACCGCGGATTAATCCGCGAGATGGCTGTACGCCGCGCCTTACAGGGTTTGCTGGATTATACCGGGGAGACGCCGGTTTAGGCGGTTGCTAATCGCTAATGCCAAGGCGCGTTTTAAGGGCCCGGTAAGCTTCAGCGACTTCATGCCCCAGATGCTCCACCCGCTTTGCCGATTCCTCGGACAGGTCGGCCAGGTGATGCTCAACTTCCGTCCATTTTTCTTCCACACGCGCCCAGTCGTCCCGCAGTTCCATGCGCCCCAGATTCATCTGAACCTGCAGACGTTGACGGTCCCTGCGCAATGCTTCGATGAGATCCGCCAGGGATTCGCGGCTCTCCTCACCAATGTGTTTAGTCATTCCAGAACACCTTCAGTCACGATGAAAATTCAGCCTATGGCAACAACCGTTCCCTGTTTGCCGCCCTTTTTGCCAATTTTGATAATCAGCACGCCCGCGTCGTATGTTGCTGACGCGGTGGTCTCGTCGATCTCCGCGGGCATGGGAATGGCGCGCCGGAAGTGGCCAAAAGCACGCTCCGAGATCAGGCACCCGCCTTCCTCGCGGCTGCTGCTCATGTGTTTTTGCCCGCTTACAACAAGATGCCCGCCGGCAAATTCCACCTGCAGGTCCTTCTTGTCCATGCCGGGGACCTCAAAGCGCACCTCAACGGCGTTGTTGTGATCAACTACGTCAGCGGCGAGAATGCCCCAGCCCGACGGCTGATGCTCCTGGTCCGCGGCAGCCTCCGCGCCGGCCGGTTGCGCGGCCTCGTGTTTAAAATGCGTAATTGCGCTGTGGGCATAGTCCTGCAGGGAAGACCATCCCTTGTTCAACCAGGACAGCGGCGCCGGCTGTTTGCCGATATTTCCAAGTGTCATAGGGTTTCCCGTTCTGCATTAGAGTTCCAGCGTACGGATGCACGCCGTAGATCCAATCCGGGAAAATGCGTAACGGGGTAAGGAAGACTGGAAAAGCGGGCTGCGGCCCGCGGCATAAGTACATGCAAATTAGCAGACTGCCCTGGCCGGCGCAAACGGCCTAGACTGAATCCATGATCTACCTGATAGAAGGCCCGGTAGGTGCCGGTAAATCCACCTACGCAACAAAGCTGGCTGCGGATCTGCCCGCGGCGCGTTTCAATCTGGATGAATGGATGGTGACCCTGTTCAGTCCCGACCGGCCGCCGGACGGCTTTATGGCCTGGTACTCGGAAATGAAACAACGCTGCCTGCAGCAGATTCAGGCACTTGCCGCTGAACTGCATAGCAACGGCATCCCGGTGGTGCTGGAACTGGGCCTGGTCTCCGCCGGCGCGCGTGACGCGTTCTACACCTGGGCTGACGATCTGAATCTGCCGCTGCGGGTAAACGTGCTGCAGGCGCCGCGTGACGAAAGGCGGCAGCGCGTACGGCGCCGCAATACCGAGCAGGGTGATACCTACAAAATGCACGTCTCAGATGAAATTTTTGCGATTGCGGACGCTGCCTGGCAGGCCCCTGATGGGGCCGAAATCAGCGCGCGCTCCATTGAACTGATCAGCACCTGAAGTCACCTGGTGCTGAACGGCCCACTCTGACAGTCCCTGGACCTGAAACCGGTAGGGGGATCAGGCTGCGTGGAATTGTGGAATAGTCCGACCGGCGCCAGCTCGCTTCGGATCACGGCCCAATACTATCAGGCTGATACCTGTGCATAAATGCACAAGTATTAATCGTTATTAAACAATGATTTACGACTATCTTCTCAATTTGGTGTAACGAAATAAAACCGTGTGTTTCAGCGTTAGGTTCGGTTAAATCACACTTACAATTTTTCCACCTGGCGGGGTGCAGTTTCGCGTAGCCTAGGCAGGTTAATTGAGCCTATGTAAATTGTGCATGGGGGAACCGGCTGGGGGGCTGGCTAGTGCTGTATACAAAAAAATACGTGGGAAACTACTCCCGCTTCCTTATCGCTCTGGCATGGACGGTAGAAGTTATCGCCGTGCTGATCGGCCTGACCATTTCGATTGTCGTAGCCGTATCCGCGTACACCTCTTATGCGTCAGAAAGTAACGTCAGCTTGCTGGACGGCACCTCTGCGATTGCCGTGGCGGCATTGCCGTTTGTACTCATCGCAGTGGTGGAGATCTGTAAGATCCCGCTCACCTTTGCGTTTATGGCCGTGCGCCACCTGGCCTGGCGGCTGATGTTCCTGTTTTTTGTCCTGTTCCTTTGTTTGATCACGTTTGAAACCATGTTAAACGGCTTCGAACGCAACTTCTCCAACCTTAATCGCGCCATTGATTCCCGTAAGAACGACATAGAGAGCGCCGAGTCGGAAATTGCGCTGCTGGAGAACCGCAAAAGCTACGTGGTGAAATTCACCGAGGATGAACTGAACGAGGAAGTGGAAGTGGACCGCGCGGCCATCGATCAGGAGTACCGTCAGGTGGTGAACCGCATTGATGCCAACACCCGGGACGTGCTGGGCAATATCGACTACAGCTTCCAGGACGAACTGGAAACTGAAATTACCCGGCTGGAAACCGTACTGGACGGCTATTACGAGGACTGGCGTGCCGAAACGACCGCTGTGGAAGACCGCTTCTCCGCCCTGCTGTTAGGCAACATCAGCGGCAGTTCTGATGAGCGCGACCGGCTGCTGGTTGAACTGGAAGCCCTGAAAGCGGAATTTGCGCAGTCCATGGCCACCGCCAACGTGTTCAACCGCGGTACCCGCGAGCGCAAGTACCGGGAGCTGATCCGGGTGAAAGAAGATCAACTGGGGCGCATTACCACCGGTTACCTGGGCGCGGATGCCATTGAGAAGCAGTCGACCATGGAAGGCCAGTTGAAGCAGCAGCTTGAATTTGTAAACACAAAATACGGCGGCCGCGTGGCGGACGTAAATGCCCGTATCGAATCGCTGAAAACAGAGATTGAAGACCGCCTGGCCAGCAACGCCAACCTGGAAAGCAGCGTGGTCTCCAAGGCGGCCACCGACAAGTCGCGCTTTGCCAACATCCGCAACAATCAGAACCAGGAAGTAGACAGGTACCTGGAAACCAAACTGGTTGAGCTTGAGCAGATAACTGAACGCTCCTTCGGCATTGATGAGCAGGTTTTTGTCATCCGCAACCAGCAACGGACCCTGCAATCGGAGATTAACCACCTGATCAACCAGAATCAGATTTACCGCCTGGCCATGTACTGGGACGGGAAAGAATCCGCAACCGATGTGGAGCGCAGCACCGTTGGACTGGTGGCGCTGCTGTGGTTTGGCTCCCTGTCGCTGATCGCGTCAGTGTGCGGGGTCATGCTTGCGCTGGCGGGCTTCTATCTGCGCCGCTTCAGCGACACCGGTGAACCCATCACCGAACCGGGGGTGGACGCGCCGATTGATAACGTATTTGTCGACACGGTGACTGACGAAGAGGCTGACCGGGCTGTGGCCGCGGAACCGAAACGGGCCGAGCGCCGCGCCGCCGGCTAAGCCGCGGGTACATTATAGACGCGATGGCAGGCGCCGTTGCAGAGGCGCTATCGCAGCCGGACAGCAGGAATCGGGGCGCCTAGGGGAGTATGCTATGTGCACACCCCCGAGGAGCCCGTAAATGGAGCGCGATAACTATCTTGAAGGCATACGCAGCGCCTGGCTGGGCGAACAGTTCGGCGAGGTGTTTTTCAACGCGTTAGCCGCGCGTACCGACGACCCGCTGCTGCAGGCCCGCTGGCAGACCCTGGCGCGATTGGAACAGGTGACCGGCGCAAAAATGGCTGCCGTGCTGGAACGCCACGGCGAACAGGCGGCCACCGACGAAGCCATAGAAATCAGCGACGAGGTGCTGGCGCAATATACCTCTGCCTCCCATGCCGATTCGATGCGGCGCATGAAAGATGTTGTGGAGCAGGCCATAGCCCGCTTCGACCAGCTGCTTGCGGTGGCACCGGAAGAAGACGTACCGGAAGTCCGCTTCCTGGTTCAGCATGAGCAGGCCCTGCTCACCTTTGCCGAGCGCGAGCTTGCGGACGATGGCGGGCAAGCCCTGGCTGAGGTGGAACGGCTGCTGGAAAACGGCTGACCGCGGGCTGAGCAGTCCATGGTAAAGCTATACGGATTCTGGATGTCTCCGTTTATGTCGCTGGTTGCAGATGTGCTGCGCGGCGCGGACATTGAGTTCGAGTATCACCGTGTTTCCACGCTGGTGCGGGAAAATGACGCGGACGCATACAGAGCCATCAGCACATTCGGCAAAGTACCGGCGCTGGTGGACAGCGACGGTACCGCGGTTGTCGAAAGTTCAGCCATATGCCGCTACCTGGCACGCCGTTATCCGGCTGCACAGCCGGTGTACCCCTGCAATGATGCGCAATTGTGTGCCCGGGTGGATGCAGCCAGTGACTTTCTGTCCACCCACGTCTCTGGGCCTTACTTCAACTGGTTTGTGGTCTGCGGCCATTTCCCGATTGCCTGGGACCTGGACACGGCCGCTGAAAGTAACACCTTCGGGCAGTGGTCAACATTTCTGGTTGGCGGTGAATTGGGGCGCCTGCTGGATCAGCAGCCGTTGACACCCTATTTCACCGGGAACCGTCCGCGGTTGCCGGATTATCAGTTGTTCTATCTGTTGGAACACGGGCGGGTGCTCAGCGACCTGTACGCGCTTCCGCAGCTGAATCTGCTGCACGGGCGCGAGGATCTGCAGCACTTTTATACAGTTATGGCTGCACGGCCTACAACAACCTGGGTGTTGGAACAACGTGAGAACGAGCACGAGCAGAATGCACATGAGTTACTGGCCGGCATGAAACCCGCACATGCAGACATGTTGCGGCACGCCAGGGTCATGCTGGCGGAGCTGTTCGGGCATGATGTATGAGCAACCGGGTTTTGAATTAAGCGCCTCCCCTTAAGCGGCGCCTGAGCGCTGAGCCTGCCGCACCACAGGTTGCCCCGGCTGTTCCCATACGACTACCTGTTCGGCAAATTCCAGCAGGCGCGGGTTGTGAGTCACATATACGCAGGTCAGATTGAGTTGTTTGAGATTCGACATGATCTGCAGCTCTTTTGCCTGATCGATGTGGGCGGTGCCTTCGTCCATAAACAGGATTCTGGGCTGCCGGTAGATACTGCGCGCGATCAGGATGCGCTGCTGTTGTCCGGCTGATAGCGAGGCGCCCATATCCCCTATAAGGGTGTCGTAACCCATGGGGGTGGCTGAGATCTCGTCGTGCAGCATGGCCAGTTTGCTGGCATGCAGCATCCTGCTCTGGTCCGCGCCTACCTCAAAGAAGGTAACGTTTTCGCGGATGGTCCCGCCCAGCGGCAAATCGTTCTGCAGCACGGCGGCAATCTGCCTGCGCAGGGATTGGTGGCCGAGGATGCTGTGGGCATGGCCGTCGAAATACAAAGTACCGGCGCTTGCCGGCTGAATCGCCATCAGACACTTCAACAAGGTGGTTTTACCCACGCCTGACGGGCCGTACACGGCAACAAACTGGCCGGGCTGAACGTCAATGTCGAAGTCTGTAAAGATGGCCGGCTCGTTGTCGGCGTAACGGAAGCACAGTCCCCTGGCCGTCAGCCCTCCCGAGACAGGCAAAACCAGCGTTGCGGGGCGTTCGCTGCCGGGCTCAAGTTGAGTCTGGGTGATGTCCGAGAGCCGGTCCAGGTGCAGCCTGAGCATTCTGAACTGCACCGCGGTATTGATGATCGACACAATGGCAGCGTTGAAGTGGGAACGGTAAGCCAGGAAGGCGTACAACATGCCGATGGTCATAACGTTTGCCAGCACCTCCCGGGCACCGAGGTAAATGATGAGCACATATTCGCAGCCGGTGAGCGTACTGTTGATGGCTTCGTAAGATAACGTCAATCTGCCCACCCTGGCGTCCGTATTGACGCTCTCGGCAAATTTCTGGCGCCAGTTGATCTGCCGGTCCACTTCTTTGTTTGCCAGCTTGATGCTCTGCAATGCCCGGACGGTCTCCATGAACTCGGTATCCAGTTTCGCGTTGGCTTCGATATTTTCATGTTGGGCTGCGCGCAGCGGCCGGTATTGGGCGCCGCGGAACAGTGCGTACAGGAGCAGGGATGCAACCGTTACCGCGGTCAGCCAGGGTGCGTAAAGAAGCATAAGCGCCAGCGTCGCAGCGGCCAGCAAACCGTCGATGAGTACCGATATGGCACCGCCGGTAATAAAGTCCTGGATGGGCCGGGTCGCGTTAAAACGGGAAATCACGTCACCCATATGCCTGGATTCAAAAAAAGCCATGGGCAGACGCAGCAAATGATGCAGCACGCTGTTACTGACGTTGTAGCTGAGTTGATTAACCAGATAGAGGGAGGTAAACCCTCTAAGCAGCTTACCGGCAACAGACAACAGGGTGAGGCAGAGAAACCCCAGAGCCAGCACGTTCAACAGATCCGTATCATGTTTGACTAATACATCGTCAACAACAACCTGTATATAAAACGGCGTCGCCAGCGCTAACACCTGCATGAGCACGGACAGACACAACAACTGCGCCAGCGACACCCCCAGGCCCCGGGTGTTCTGCCAGAAGGACATAAACCTCAGAGGATCCGTTTGATTGCCCCGCGTAAAATCCTGCCTGCAGGCAAGCTCCAGGGCGACACCGGTAAAGTGCACGCCGGCCTGCCGCAAAGAGTAGCGTCTGATGCCCACCGCGGGGTCGTGAATTGTAATGCTGCGTCTACCCGCCTTCTTCAGCACCACGTAGTGGCTCAGGTTCCAATGCAGGATGGCGGGAGTGTTCAGCTTGCCGAGCTCTTCCAGTTCCAGTCTGAGCGGCCGCGTCGACAAGCCCAAGGACTCCGACAGTTCCACAATGCCGTGCAACGTCGCCCCTCTGCCGGAAAAATTCTGCGTTCGTCTGAGACTGACCAGGTCGCATCTGTAGCCGTAATAATTGGCGATCATGGCCACGCAGCAGAGACCACACTCCCCGGCCTCCCCCTGCATGATGCTGGGTAAGCGCCTGCGCCCGAACGTCAACACCCGTCAGGTGCGCCCGCGTAAGCTGTATAAGGGTTCCAGCAGCCAGTCGAGCAGCGAGCGGCGCTCCAGAATAATGTCCGCCTTAAGCAACAGGCCGGCTTGCAGTTGGCGTTGCTGCCCCATGGCATTGACAGCCCCCTCCTGGAGAACCGCACGGGCTACAAAAACAGGGGTGTTGGGACGTATGGGGGCCCTTAGTTCCGTGCCTGTAATGGGAGAATCCGCCACCGAGCGGAGAACCGCTGGAAAGGTGCCGAACTGCTGGTGCGGAAAAGCGTCAAACATCAGCCGCACCTGCAATCCCGGCTCAATAAAACCCGCGGCTTTGCTGGGCACCAGCAGCACACTCTCCAGCTCGGTACCCGCGGGAATAATCGATAACAACGGGGTTTGCGGTTCAACCGCCATGCCGGTGCCCGCCTGGACGGCACTGACCCGTCCGCTCACCGGAGCGTTAATGACGCGCGCACGCCGGCCGTTTAACTCCGTGATCTGCTTGTTGATGCTGCTGAGTTGCAAAGTCAGCTGCAACGCCTGTTTCTCTTCCTGATAAGGAATCCGCTGCAGTTCGTGCCGCACCGCGCGGCGGCTTGCCTGCAGGCTTGTCAAACGCTGTTCTGCGACGATCTGTTCCTTGTGCTGCTCCAGCTGTTCCGCCATGGCTTGCAGCCAGCGGGATTTGGAGATGCCGCCGTTGGCGCGCAGTTTTTGTAACGCTGAAAGCATCTCACCGTCCAGCGTGATGCGCCGC
Source organism: Pseudomonadales bacterium (assembly GCA_028279305.1). Taxonomy (GTDB): domain Bacteria; phylum Pseudomonadota; class Gammaproteobacteria; order Pseudomonadales; family Azotimanducaceae; genus UBA4421. Next base: position 9,664 of record JANQOA010000036.1, on the reverse strand, counting down.
TGCTGCAGGCGAAGAAAGCGGTGTTGGGTTCCGATATCCATATTCGTATCCGCTAAACGCTGCTGCAGACGCGTACGCTCCTGAACATGGAACCGGGTGTTAGCCGCAAGCTGATCGTGCAGCTGTTGCCGTTGTGCCTGCAGGTGTAGCAGGACGCGAGCGTGGGTATCTTCACCGCCGGGTTGCGTTCTGGGGAATGCCAGTTGTACCAGCGGTGTCTGCTTCGATACGTATTGTCCCTTGCTGACAAGGATGTGCTGCACCACCCCGCCGCCGCTATCGGGATAGATGTCAACCATGCCCCCGGCAGGCTCCAGATAGCCGTGCACGGTCTCTTTCCGCGCATATTCTCCCAGCCAGAGAAAAGTACCGATGCCGGCACATAACACAACCATAAGAATGCTTAAACACCTTAGCGTTACCGGTTGTACAATGCCGACCCGGCCGAGGATTGAACCTCCGGCAAAGGCGACGGCTTGCGGGCGGAACAGCTGGCGCTTACTCATTGCCGCCTTAGGGTTGTGTCCAACATCTCCGGCACCAGATGCCAGTGCAGCCACTGTTCCGGGAAACGGCAGATGTAGGTTTCAGCCAGCGCCGCCAGCCCCTGCACACTTTCCTGCACAGGATTTTCCCGGCCTGTGGCGGCGGCAACCCGGTGCAGAGCACAACGCGGGCCGTTCTCGCGGAAAGCGACAAAAGGCACGATGAGGGCGCCTGCGCGGGCTGCCATCTGCACCGGCCCCTTAACCCAATGCAGCTCTTTGCCAAATATCTGTACGGGCATTGTCTCTCCGAAGAAGCAGGGCAAATCATAGAGTGCAACCACAACGGATCCCCGTCTCAGGTTACGGTAGATCCGCAATGCCGCGGTTGGCTCACCGGTGCGGATAACACGGATGGAGAAGCCGCACTGGGTGAGCTTCTGAAACACCTGCCGCTCCTGTTCCGATGGGGGTTTACGCCGCGCTATACAGACGCGGCGCCTCGGCAAATCAACAAGAATGCGGAACAGGGCCTGCAGATAGTCCCCCATATGTATGCCGGTCAGCACGATGCCCGTGCTGGTGGTCCGGAGGAACGCGGCAAGACGATTCAAGTCTTCACTCTGATAATCCCTGGATTCATTTAACGCATCATTCAGGCTCATCAGGGACGCGCGCCGCCAACAGGCACTGATCTCACGCATTGAGTGTTGCCAGCGTTTCGCGAGCCTCTGCGCGCGGTACGGCGACTCACCCAGCAGGAACTGCATGCAAAACGCGATCTGTTGCATTTGCTGTTGCCGTGACCGGTCAGATACACACCACAAATTTCCCTACCCCCTGCCAGGCCTTCAGCCGAGTCCTGGCCGCAGCCTGGTTAGTGTCCCCGACTTTGATGTTTACGTGTGTCGAAGGTTATGCAAAATGTTAGAAGAACACAGGTGATTCGGATGTCGGCGATTGCCGTTTACGAAGTGCACTTTGGCATCCCTGTGCCGTTCGAAATCCGCCTGCCGGCAGTTGAGCCGGATTGGAGCGCCAGCCTCCCGGGTCCCTAAGATTGTTGTACACACACCAACACCCAGACCCGATTAATCCGCCTCCGGCAAACAGCGGGCACAGCAGCCATGAAACTAATGCCCATATATATCAATTAGTTACGTCAATATTCTAACGAAAAATTTAGTTGGCCCAAATCCTGCTCTTTCAAGCTAACCACCCCAACACTTACGGAGACCCGGAATGAGTAACTTGAACGTGCAGGACCTGCCTGGAATTGAGCAATTGGCGGACGGAGAACAAGTAAAGACCCGAGGCGGATTCAGAGTCTACCTGGGTACGCTGCTGCCCAGCAGTAGTTTGCGGAAGGCGCAAAAGGACAAGAAAAAGCGCAAGGCAGTGGCTAGGGCCATCAACAACGCGCTTGCTGATCTGGAATCCCAGGATCGGCTGATGAATATGGAAATCCAGTAGCCCGGTTTGTTACGGACAACCGGCTGACAGATACTCACCCAGATGCGCGCTCGCCAGGATGGCGAGCTGGGTGACAGTCACCACGACAAATATGCCGATCAATACACAGTGGCCCAGCGTTACACCCTTCAGCTTCAATCCGCACCCCGGGCAAATTCTGTCCCTCGAAGAGACGTCACGATTGCAACGCCTGCATTGTCTAAATACGGATAAGTTCTGCACGGCACCCCCGGAAAAGCTGCGGGCACTGTAGAAGACGTTGCTGCGGGAGTCTCAACAAAACTTCAACGGGTGGTTCTCGGGGACGCCGCCGGTTCCACCCTGATGTATTGCCAACAATGCCGCGTTCTGCCAGCCTAGCCCTCTGAGTTTATTGCGGAAAAACAGACCATGTCTTATCACCATGTAGCCATTGCCACCCGCGACATGCAGGCCACACACAAGTTTTATACCGAAGCCATGGGGTTTGAACTGGTGCGTGTGGAGAAGGCACAGACCGGCGAGGAAGCCTGGGCTAAACACTTCTTTTATGACACCGGCAACGGCGAAATGATGGCGTTCTGGGAGATACACGACAACAGCATCGATGCGGACTTCCCGACCGCCATTTCCGAAGGTTTGGGCTTGCCGAAGTGGGCCAACCACATCGCATTCGGCAAAAACAGTACCGAAGAGCTGGATACCGCCCGCAAACGCATCAACCAGGCCGGCTATGATGTGACGGAAATAGACCACCACTGGTGTACATCCATTTACGTGGATGATCCCAACGGCATAATGGTGGAGTTCTGCGTGACTACACGGGCGTTTGACGAGGAGGATAAGCGGCGCGCACTGCAAGCACTAAGCGAGGATAACTTGAGTGATGAACCGCCACCGTTCATCCAGATGCACAAGGCAAACGGGGAAAATCGCACATAGTGCAGCGCTAATTACGTTGCAAAACACGCCGGCTGCGCTGCATGCAGCCGGCGTTATCCGGTCTGAGTCCGTTTAGTCTGCCCGTTTAGCCTGTTGCGGCTGCTCCTTTTGAATGCGGTCGTAGATCTCTTCGCGGTGAACGCCAACATCCTTGGGCGCGTTAACACCCACCCTGACCTGATTGCCCTTTACCCCGAGCACGGTCACGGTGATGTCGTCGCCTATCATCAGCGTCTCACCTATTCTGCGAGTCAGAATTAGCACACACCTTCTCCTTTCTGCTGTCCCGCAATGTTATGAACTGCCCGTGCGCCGCAGCGCAACCGGCAACTCGCCTTAGTCTTCCTCCAAGCCGAACTCGGAGTGTAATGCTCTTACCGCCAGCTCCATATACTTTTCTGCTACTACAACGGAAATCTTTATTTCGGATGTAGATATCATCTGAATGTTTATATTCTCCGATGCCAGGCAATCGAACATTCGGGTGGCCACCCCGGCATGCGAGCGCATCCCCACACCGACCATGGATACCTTGGCAATTTCGTTATCACCGCTGACTGAACGGGCGGATATTTCTTCCACTACCGGCGCCAATAAGGCGATGGTGCGTTCGTAGTCCTGCCGGGTAACGGTGAAGGTAAAATCAGTAAGACCGTCAGCCGCGGTGTTCTGCACAATCATGTCAACTTCCACATTCGCGCGCCCCACCGGACCGAGAATTTTCGACGCTATGCCGGGTATGTCCGGCACGCCGCTGACGGTGATTTTGGCTTCGTCCCGCGCGTGGGCAATGCCGGAAACGATCGGTTGTTCCATGTTTTCGTTCTCTACGGTTATAAGCGTTCCGGGGCCGTCAGCAAAAGTTGACATCACCCGCAGCGGGATACGATATCGCCCGGCAAACTCTACGGACCTGGGATGCAGCACCTTGGAACCCAGGCTGGCCAGTTCCAACATCTCTTCAAAGGTGACGTGGTCCAGGCGCCGCGCTTCGCTGACCACCCGCGGATCCGCGGTATACACACCGTCCACATCGGTACAGATCTGACACTCGTCCGCCTGCAAAGCTGACGCCAGCGCCACTGCTGAAGTGTCTGAACCGCCACGCCCCAGCGTGGTGATATTGCCATTCTTATCCACCCCCTGAAATCCGGCCACCACGGGCACACAGCCGCGGTCCATTTCAGATCTCAGGTAATCGGTGTCAATTTCCAGAATGCGTGCCTTGCCGTGAGCGGAATCAGTACGGATGGCTACCTGGTCCGCCAGCATGGATTTAGCGTCAATACTTTCAACCTGCAGCGCCATGCTCAGCAGGGCAATGGTGACCTGTTCACCCGAAGCGGTGAGCACGTCCATTTCCCGGGGATCGGGCCGCTGCTGGGAGATGTCCTCTCCCATGGCGGTCAGGCGGTTGGTTTCCCCCGACATGGCGGAGACCACCACCGCAACTTTGTGACCTTGACGGCGGTAGCGGGCAATCCGCTGGGCGACACCCGTGATGCGTTCCAGGTCCCCGACACTGGTACCGCCGTATTTTTGTACGATCAGGCTCATACCCGGGACTTAAGCCAGTTTGCCCGCCACAAACGCCTGGGCGTCCGCAAAGGCCTTGTCGATACCCGCAGGGTTGTTGCCGCCGCCGGCCCGCGCCAGGTCCGGCCGGCCGCCGCCCTTGGCACCCACAGCCGGGCCCACAATATTCATCACCTCCGGCGCGCTGAGCCGGTCGGTGAGGTCTTTGCTGACCGCAACAACCAGATTCACTTTGTTGCCGTTAATATTAGCCAGCACCACCACGCTGGCGCCCAACTGAGACTTAAGGGTGTCCAGGGTCTGCATCAGCGCTTTGCCGTCACCTTCAACCGTGGCGGCCAGGAACCTGGCACCGCCTATATCAACAGCGGCGCCGGCCAGATCAGAACCCTGGCTGGCCGCCATTTTCTGGTTGGCCTCTTTCAACGTTTTGCTTAACTCGCGGTTATCAGCAAGCAGATTCTGGACCCGTTCAAGCACGTCTGCCGGGCTGGTCTTCAACAGGTCCGCCAGTTTTGCCAGATTCTGCTGCTGGCCGCGGACAAATTCATCAGCACCTGCTCCGGTGACTGCTTCGATGCGGCGGATGCCGGCGGCAATGCCGGTTTCCGCGGTGACCTTGAAGAACCCGATATCACCGGTACGCGCGACGTGGGTACCGCCGCACAACTCTACCGAGTACCCGTCACCCATGGTCAGCACCCGCACTTCGTCAGCATATTTCTCCCCAAACAAAGCCATGGCGCCGTGGTCCACCGCCGCCTGGTAACCCATCAACTCAGTACTGACTTCAGTATTCAGCCGGATCTGTTCGTTGACCAGATCTTCAATGCGCAGCAGTTCCTGGGGACTGAGCGGCTGGCCGTGGGAAAAGTCGAATCTGAGCTTCTCATCGTTCACCAATGAGCCTTTCTGTTGCACATGGGTGCCCAGCACTTCCCGCAACGCGGCGTGCATCAGGTGGGTGGCGGAGTGATTGCGGCGGATACGTTCACGCCGGGGACTGTTGATATCCGCCCGCACCCGGCTGCCGGTCTGCAGTTCGCCGCTGAGGAGTTCACCGATGTGCATAAACTGGTCGCCGCTGATCAGCGTATCGTCCACACGGAATTCAGCGCCGTCGGCTGTCAGCAACCCCTGGTCACCCACCTGACCTCCGGATTCAGCGTAGAACGGGGTCTGATCCAACACCACCACTCCGCGCTGGCTGGCTTGCAGCGAATCTTTGGCCTCACCCTGTTCGTCAAAGACCCCCAGTACATTGGCCGTACCCTGCGCTGCCCCGTAACCGAGAAATTCAACCGGTTGAGGAACGTGTACTTTCTGCCCCAGACTGGCGGAAAAACTGGTAGCGGCACGGCCGCGGGCGCGCTGAGCTTCCATGGCGGCTTCAAAACCTTCCATATCTACACTCAAACCCCGCTCCCGCGCCACATCAGCTGTGAGGTCAGCGGGAAACCCGTAGGTGTCGTACAACTGGAAAACCACGTCGCCCGGAATTGATTTGTCTTTCAGGCCTTTCAGGCGTCCCTGCAGCAATTCCATACCCTGGCGCAGCGTTTCACCGAACTTTTCTTCTTCAGCGCGCAGCACATCAATCACGTGTTGCTGACGTTCCACCAACACCGGAAACGCTTCACCCATTTCATCCGCCAACACGTCCACCAGTTGGTGGAAAAAATGCTGTTTGATATTCAGCTTGTGTCCGTGCCGCAGCGCCCTGCGGATAATCCGCCGCAGCACGTAGGCACGGTCTTCGTTACCAGGTTGCACACCGTCCGCAACAAGAAACGCGCTGGAACGGATATGGTCAGCAATCACCCGCAGGGAGGCGGTCTGCAATGCCTGTTGCTGATCGTTGATGCCGGCGAACTCACCCGCCCGCCGGATCAGCGAACGGAATAGATCTATTTCGTAGTTGCTGTGAACACCTTGCATGATGGCGGTTACCCGCTCAAGGCCCATGCCGGTATCCACGCCGGGTTGCGGCAGCGGAGCAAGTTTCCCGTCAGCGGCACGGTCGAATTGCGGAAACACCAGGTTCCAGAATTCAATGTAGCGGTCGCCGTCTTCATCGGGTGACCCGGGCGGACCGCCGGCCACTTCCGGACCGTGGTCGTAGAACAGTTCCGTGCAAGGTCCGCAAGGGCCGGTGTCCCCCATGGTCCAGAAATTTTCTTCCAGGTCGATCACCCTGTCCGCGGCTATGCCCACCTTCTTTATCCATAACTGCCGGGCGTCATCATCCGTGGGATGCACAGTTACCCAGATCTTGTCCTTGGGCAGCTTTAACACCTCGGTAACAAATTCCCAGGCCCAGGTGATGGTTTCCTCTTTGAAGTAATCGCCGAAGCTGAAATTCCCCAGCATCTCAAAAAAGGTGTGATGCCGGGCGGTATAGCCGACATTTTCCAGGTCGTTGTGTTTACCGCCCGCGCGTACACAACGCTGGGAGGAAGTGGCGCGGGTGTAACCTGGATCCGAGCGGCCCAGCAGCGGATCTTTAAACTGATTCATGCCCGCGTTGGTGAACAACAAAGTGGGGTCGTCGTGGGGCACAAGGGTGCTGGAAGGTACAACCTTGTGGCCGTAACCCTCAAAAAAAGACAGATAAGCGTCCCGGACTTCCGCGGTTTTCATGCTGTTTATTCGCAGGCACTGGATAAAAGGCGGCAAAGTATAATGTAAGCGTGATGCTTTTGGCACAGCCAAGTGCGCATATTAGTTGCCAAATTGCGCCCGCGTCCAGCGCAACGGCGTGCCGACCCGGGCGCCTCAGTAAGGTACGTTTCCCAGAGCGCGCCGCACCACTTCCGAGGGGTAACCGCGCCGCTGCAGGAAGCGGGCTGCTTTCTGCCAGGCCTGCTGGGAGGCGCCGTGATCCGCATGACGGCGTGCCACCAGATCGCAAGCTTGTTGCAGCCAGTTGATATCCAGTTCTTGTAGCTCAGATTCAATAAGCGTGTCGTTCACACCCTTGCTGGCGAGCTCCTGTTGGATGTATCCCGGACCGTACCCTTTGGCAATTCGGCTGCGGACCAGCATTTCAGCAAACCGCTGGTCGCTGACCAGATTGGCCGCTTCCAAGTCGTCTAGCACGGTAATAATAAGTTCCGCGGAAACTTCCGCCCGGTACTTCTGGGTAAGTTTCTGCCGCAGTTCATGCCGGCTGTATTCGCGGCGCGCGAGCATACGCAGCGCCGCTTGATAGATCTGGTTATGCAGGCGGGCTGCGTCGCTCAGGAGAGGCTGTCCCGGGCTGCTTCGGGAATGACCACGTCTGCAACATTTTTATCGCCGGCTTTGTCTGCCAGCAGGGGCATCAGCTCTGTGCGGATTTTGCTCTCAATTTCGTTGCGGATGTCCGGATTTTCATCCAGGAAGTCACCAGCGTTTTTACGCCCCTGACCTATGCGGTCGCCATTGTAGGCATACCAGGCACCACTTTTTTCAACAATACCCTGCTGCACACCCAACTCCAGAATCTCTCCGGTGAGGTTAATACCCTTGCCGTACAGTATCTGGAACTCCGTCTGCCGGAATGGCGGCGAGACCTTGTTCTTGACCACTTTCACCCGCGTTTCATTGCCGATAACTTCGTCGCCGTCTTTTACCCCGCCGATGCGCCGGATATCCAGGCGTACCGACGAATAAAACTTGAGCGCGTTGCCGCCGGTGGTGGTTTCCGGAGAACCGAACATGACGCCGATTTTCATGCGGATCTGGTTGATGAATATCACCAGAGTGTTGGATTGCTTGATGTTGCCTGTCATTTTGCGCAGCGCCTGGCTCATCAAACGAGCCTGCAGGCCAACGTGGGTATCCCCCATTTCACCTTCGATTTCCGCCTTGGGGGTGAGCGCCGCCACCGAGTCGACAATCACCACGTCCACCGCGTTGGAACGCACCAGCATGTCGCAGATTTCCAGCGCCTGTTCACCAGTGTCCGGCTGGGACACCAGCAGATCGTCCGTATCCACACCCAGCGCCTGGGCGTAAATCGGGTCCAGCGCATGCTCCGCGTCGATAAACGCACAGGTGCCGCCGGCTTTCTGCGCTTCCGCCACGACCTGCAGCGTAAGCGTCGTTTTCCCTGACGACTCCGGGCCGTAGATCTCCACTACGCGGCCGCGCGGCAGGCCGCCGATACCCAGGGCAATATCCAGACCCAGGGAACCGGTGGAGATAGCCGGAATGGCAACGTGTTCCTGATCTCCCAGGCGCATCAGAGAACCCTTGCCGAACTGACGCTCAATTTGCGCCAGCGCTGCTGTCAGCGCGCGTTCTTTTTCGGGGTTCTTGTCCTTGCCCGGATTCTTGCCTGAATTCTTGTCCGCGTTCTTCTCCACATTCTTCTGAGCGCTCGTATCCGAGTTACCCGCCTTGCTGGAGCCTTGGGCCATCGTCTGCCGTCCTTTAACTGTTCGAGATGCGGATACTGTATATTCAAACAGTAGCTGTTTGCAAGCCCATCCCGACGCTGCTGGCCGCCGGCTTACGCGACAAAGCGCCGCAGGCTTACACAGCCGCCCCGGGCAGCTTTCCGGCGCCGGCTGCAGACCAATTACAGCCGCCGGAGGCGCCGCCGGTTGACTCCCCTTCCGCCGCTGTAGTTCACTAGCCGCGGACACTATAACAACACATCAGCCGCCATCCGCATGTCAGATTTATCCCGTCCGGCGTCCCGCGACGAAGCCAAAGCCGCGCAAACAGCCGCCCATACGCCCATGATGCGCCAGTATCTGGCCATCAAGGCGCAGCACCCCGAAGAACTGTTGTTCTACCGCATGGGGGACTTTTACGAGCTGTTCTACGACGATGCGCGCTGTGCGGCAGAGCTGCTGGACATCACGTTGACGGCGCGCGGCCAAAGCGCCGGTGAACCCATCCCCATGTGCGGGGTCCCCTACCATGCCGCGGACAACTACCTGTCGCGCCTGGTGAAGCTGGGCCGCTCGGTGGCAATCTGTGAGCAGGTCGGGGATCCTGCCGCCGGCAAGGGACCGGTGGAACGCCGCGTGCAGCGCATTGTTACACCGGGCACGCTCACCGACGATGCGCTGCTGGACGGCCAGGCGCAGAGCCTGCTGCTGGCGGTGCATGCGCCCGGCTACAGCAGCGGCAGCAACGGCGCCGCAACCCGGCAGCTCGGCGCCGCATATCTGAACCTCGCCAACGGCCGCCTGGAAGCGGCGCAGCTGGATAGTCCCGCAGCCCTGCACGACCTGCTGCACCAGGTGCAGCCCAGC
>JANQOA010000031.1 GCA_028279305.1 Pseudomonadales bacterium | reverse complement strand
CTGCTCATCCCGGCCTGTTACCGAGTAACTAAGTTGTCTCGGGCCGCCGTAAATACATCCCTGTAGGCTGTGGCGGGGACATCCTGTCGCCGACACCCCGAAACAACTTAGTTACCCGTCCACCCGCCTGGTGTGTAGATACCCTGCTGGAGTTTTTGCCACATTTATGCGCTCGCAGTTGCCTGGTGTAACCGCCGCGCTGAGAGGCCAGGCGGTGTGCGTAGCCGTCATGGTGTAGCGGAAATTCCCTGCATGGTGTTATCCGAGTGTTTTCGATCAACGCTGAGGTGTAGCAAAACTCCAAGGCTGGGAGCGTGTGTTTTGGTCGCAGAAATGTAAGGGCTGCGTGTGAATAGCAGAGTTTCAGGACCGTCGCCGACAGGATGTCGCCGCCACAGCCTACAGGGATGTATTTACGGCGGCCCGAGACAACTTAGTTACTCGGTAACAGGCCGGGATGAGCAGTACACTCTCACCGGCTTACTCTCCGCATCCTATGTAACGCCCCGTTCTCTCCTATTACATACTCCGGCACCGCCACGTCGTAGTTCCCAAGGCTGACCCCTTCATGTTCCGTCCTGGTGCCGCTCATCATGCCCAGGGTGCCGTATGTGCGCAGTCCCAGACGGACTTTGAGTTTTGGGCTGGCTTCGTCCAACACGTCCTGCAGGCATGTCACCCCCCAGTTTTCCTGTTGGCGCATCCAGGGCAGACAGAAAAAGGTAGCAATGTGCCGGCGCGGGTGGCCTTCCCGGTTTATTCCCGTGCCATGCCATAATCGGCCATCCCACGCAAACAGCGTACCGGCGGGCGCCGTGACCTGTACTGCCATTTCTTCCGGCGGCGCCTGCACCAGGTAGTCCGGATGCCAGCGGTGGCTGCCGGGTACAACGCGAGTGCTGCCCCGTGCCGGGGTAAAGTCATCCAGCATCCAGAACAGATTGCAGGCTGCCGGAAAGTCCGCCGTGGCAGGAACCTGTCCCTGATCCCGGTGCAGAGGCTGGGGTTCCGCCGTGGGTCCGTGGAATACTCCCGCCGTCACGCTGGAGATGAGGAAGTTTGATCCGAGCAGATAACCCGCCAATACATCCGTTTCTTCCCGCTCCACCAGTTGCAGATACTCGCTGCCCTTATTCACCAGATTGGATAATAGTTGCTTGGTGGCATCAGCACCCGGCGGTGACAACACGCCCAACTCACGCTCGGCACGGGCTTGTGCGTCAATTTTCTTACCGTACATATCAATCTGCGCTGGGGCCAGCGCGTTGGCGTACAGGCACATGCCGAATTCGCTCAAGTCTTCTTTAGCTTGTTGCAGGCTGTCGGTCACTGCAGGCAGCGGCAGTGCATCCGGTTCATCCAGCTGCGGTGCAGGCCGGTAACGGGTCTGCCGGTGTGCGGCGTTTGTTGTCATGTCATCCACCTTCTGAATCAACTCCAACGGCCAACGATTTCAAGCCGTCCCACTCACTCCAATGATCACACATCTTTTCAATTGATGTCTGCCAGGGGTCATAGGTCTCAGGGTATTCCAGGAACTGGCCGAAGTAGCCCCGGTCCGGATGATCGTTCACTCCGTGCCCTACTCTACGGCTGCCCTCGTGAGGGTTTTCCGGACGCAGCCGGCGAATCCGGAAATACACGTTCATGCGCGCTTCCCGGCCATGGTTGGGGGTAGGCGTGTGCGGGCAGCTGTGCATGGCAATGACCGCGTCACCCCTGGCCAACAACACCGGAGTCAACTCGGGCCACGGCCAGCCTTCAATCTTTTTTGCCCCCGCTGCGCGCTCTCGGGCAAGCTCACGAATAGTATCCGGCAGGCCGTTACAATAAGTGCGGCCACCGGGCGTGGCTTTGATGCGCGGCCAGTCCGGGCCTTCCGGCCCGATGACCCCGCCGGCAGCCCGCTGACGCCGGAAACAGGCTTGCACCGGTTCGTGCATGCCGCGAAGCACACCCAGTTGACCGCAACCCGGCAGTAGCTGGTCGTTCAGCGCTACCCCCACCAGGGCGGTATAACTGCCTATGGACAACCGCCTGTCCGGATCGATCCACAATTGGCCGTCGTTGTCTCCGCGCTTGTCATCGTTTTCACCGAAGTACCGCGCTGCATCCCGAGGCCGGCCGCGCCCGGGTTCAATTTCCGTTGCCGAGGCGGGTATTTTGCCGCTCCAGCTACCATCTACATGTGGGCTCGGATCCCCACCGAGGGTATCTCCAGCAGGGGTTACGGCGACCTGACAACTCACCACATCGGGGAAAGGCCCCATTTCGGAGCGGAGAATGTCCGCAGCCCGCGATTGCCTGAACAACGCCAGGATATCCGGATGCGTGGCCAGTTCCGGGGGTACCAGCAGCCTCCGTTCGTGCTCCGGCAGGTAGCTTTGAACCAGTTTACGGGCGTCATTAACAACATCTTCCGCAACCGCCTGTTTGATGACAATATACCCGTCGTGGATAAAACTGAGTTTTTCCGCATGGCTCAACTGCGCAGACATAGTTCTTCCTCCCCCGCTAAATATACCCGCCAATGCCTGCACAGAACAGGTACGCACTGGACGGCCGCGGAGTAAGGCCCTTATGCTTGCGGTTCATGACAAGGCCGGAGGGGACCATGGACTTTGAACTCAGCGACAAGGTGCTGGAGCTGCGCGCCCGGGTAGACAGCTTCATGGATGAACATATATTTCCGCGCGAGCTGGAATACTGGGAGTGGACGGACGATCACAACAACGCCTGGCAGTACCCGCCATGGTTCGAAGGCTTGAAAGCCCAGGCGCGGGAAGCCGGTATATGGAACTGGTTTCTGCCCCGCGACTACGAAGAATTCAGCCCCGGCCTGACCAACCTGGAGTTTGCGCCGGTGATGGAACGCATGTGCCGGGTGCCTTGGGCCCAGGAAGTATTCAACTGCAGCGCTCCTGACCGGGGCAACATGGAGGTATTAGCGCGTTTCGGTACTCCGCAGCAGCAGGAAAAATGGTTGATGCCGCTGCTGAATGGAGAGATACGCTCCGCATTCTCCATGACCGAACCGGCAGTGGCTTCTTCCGACGCCACCAATCTGGAAACCAGTATCCGCCGCGACGGTGATGAGTATGTGATCAACGGGCGCAAATGGTTTACCTCTAACGCTTTTAATCCGCTGTGCAAGCTGCTGGTGGTGATGGGCAAATCCAATCCCGATGCGCCGCGTCACCAGCAGTTTTCCACCATTCTGGTGCCCAAAGACACCCCCGGCGTGACCCTGGAGCGCCCGGTGCGCGCCTTCGGCAGCATCCACTCACCCGGCGGCCATGCCCAAGTGCACTATGACAACGTGCGGGTGCCGGTGGACAACCTGGTGTTGGGGGAAGGCCGCGGTTTTGAGATTGCACAGGGGCGGCTGGGCCCCGGCCGCTTCCAGTACGCCATGATGTTTGTCGGCATGGCCACCCGCTGCCTGGATCTGATGTGCCAGCGTGTGGAACAGCGTGAAGCGTTTGGCGAGAAGTTATCCGCCAAAACCAGCATTCAACACGACATTGCCCGCTCGCGGTGTGAGATTGAACAGTGCCGGCTGCTGGTGCTGGCAGCCGCGGACAAAATGGACAAACACGGGCCCAAGGAAGCCCGGGATTTTATTTCCATGGTGAAAATTGTGGCACCTGCGATGTGCCACAAAGTTGCAGACCGGGCGCTGCAAGCCCACGGCGGCATGGGTATCACCCAGGACACACCCATCAACCGCATCTACATGACCTCCCGCTACTGTCAGATTGCTGACGGCCCTGATGAGGTGCATATGTCACAACTGGCCAGGCGGACAATTAGAGATGGGTTTTAGGTTGTTCAGGTCTGGCCGGGCTGCTTCTCGAGGACTTTTGGAGTGTTTTGTTTTGGGTATTCGGTTCTGTCCGGGCTGCTTGGTGAATAGCAGGGGAGT
>JANQOA010000001.1 GCA_028279305.1 Pseudomonadales bacterium | reverse complement strand
GCTGGTGCTTGGCGGCGGCAATATCTTCCGCGGTCAGTTGCTGGCGCAGCGGGGGTTGGACCGGGTCACCGGCGACCGTATGGGCATGATGGCCACGGTCATGAACGGGCTGGCGGTAAACGACTTTCTGAATATGGCGGGTATTCCCAGCCGCGTGTTCAGCGCTGTGGAGATTAAAGGGGTGGTGCAGGGTTACGAACGCAACAGCGCGCGTCAGGCCATGCTGCAGGGTGAAGTGGTGGTACTGTGCGGCGGCACCGGCAATCCATACTTCACTACCGACACGGCGGCCTGCCTGCGCGGGATCGAACTGGGGGTGGACGTGGTGGTAAAAGCCACAAATATAGACGGTGTGTACAGCGCTGACCCAAAGCAGGATGCGAGCGCGACAAAATTCGATACTATTACCTACGACGAAGTGGTGGCAAAAGAGCTGGGTGTTATGGATCTGACGGCCATTGTGATGTGTAAGGAAAATCAGATGCCGCTGATCGTTTGTGACATTAACGCTCCGGGAGCACTCCTGGAGATTGCCAACGGCGGGCAGGTGGGCACGCGGGTAGTGGCCGGCTGAACGGCACAACGGGGCTGGGGAACTTTTGTGATTGATGAAATTCTGGACGACGCCAATGAGCGCATGGGTAAATCCCTGGACTCCCTGCAGGTGGCGTTTGCGCGCATCCGCACTGGACGCGCAAACCCTTCTTTATTGGACAGCATCAGCGTTGAGTATTACGGCGCCAGCACCCCGCTTAACCAGGTGGCCTCGATTGCCGTGGAGGACGGCCGCACCCTGACAGTTTCGCCGTGGGAAAAACCCATGGTCACCGAGATTGAAAAGGCCATCCTGAAGAGCGACCTGGGTATTACTCCGGTCTCCAGCGGCGATGTCATCCGCATCCCGCTGCCGCCTCTGACGGAAGAAAACAGGCGCGATCTGGCGCGGCAGGCAAAGCAGGAGGCGGAAAACGGCCGCATCGCCATCCGTAACATCCGCCGCGAGGCGATTGCCGATATCCGCGAACTGGCCAAAGAAAAAGAGGCTACTGAAGACGAAGCCCGCCGCGCGGAAGACAAAGTACAGACTTATACCGACGCCCGGGTGGCGGAAGTGGATGCGGCCCTGGCGGCCAAAGAAGCTGACCTGATGGAAATCTGACGGCGGAAACACGCGTATGAGTTCCGATCCGCAAGCCCCCGCCTTGTCCATGCCAGCCGGCGAGGCCGTGGCGGCGCAGGCGTTGAATCACATCTGCATCATCATGGACGGTAATCACCGGTGGGCCAAACGCAGGCACTTACCGGGCGCTGCCGGGCACCGCGCCGGCGCAAAAATGCTGCGGCGTATTGCTGAAGCCTGCGCCGACATGCAGGTGAAACACCTCACCCTGTTTGCGTTCAGCACGGAAAACTGGCAACGCCCGCGGGGCGAGGTAAACCTGTTGATGGACCTGATGCGCCATGTCATGGAAAACGACCTGGCTGAGCTGCACCGGCGGGAAGTGCGGTTGCGGGTGATTGGCGACCGCAGCCGCTTTGCTGACGACATCCGCCGCAAAATGGATGAGTGTGAAGCCCTGACCTGCAACAACCGTAAGCTTAACCTGAACGTAGCAGTCAATTTTGGCGGCCGTTGGGATATTGTCAGCGCCGCGCAGAAACTGGCGGAACAGGTGCAGCGGGGGGAGCTGTCGCCCAACCAGATTGATGAGGCGCGGTTTGCGGACTTTACCTCCCTGGGCGCCTTGCCGGACCCGGACCTGCTGATTCGCACCGGCGGCGAACACCGCATCAGCAATTTTCTGTTGTGGGATCTGGCCTACACCGAATTCTATTTCACCGACGTCTATTGGCCGGATTTTGATGAGACCTGCCTGCGCGACGCAGTGCAGGCGTACGCCCAGCGGGCGCGCCGGTTCGGTGGCCGCGATTAGCGCGTTGTAAATGGCATGCTGAGATACCGGGTGATGACCGCGCTGGTGCTTGCGCCTTTAGCTGTCAGCGCCGTGTTTCTGCTGCCGCCAATCTGGTTTGCCTTGCTGTTCTGGATGGTTGCCGCGCTGGCGGCCTACGAATGGGCCGGTTTGTGCGGTATTACCCGGCCCTGGGGCAAGCTGTTGTACGTTGGCCTGTTCGGCGTGTGTGCGTTTGCCTTGTACGGCCGGGTGCCGCTGTACCTGTGGGTGCTGGCCGGCAGTTGCGCGGTGTGGGTGGTTGCTGCGGCTGCGGTGCTGGCCTATCCGAAGTTCAGCGCTGTCTTCCGGCAGCCGCTGGTGGTGGGATTGCTGGGCCTATGGCTGGCGCTGGCAGCGTGGCTGGCGCTGGTGGTGATTCGCGACTTGCCCCAGGGCAGCTACTGGTTGCTGTGGATGTTTTTTCTTGCCTGGGGCGCGGACATCGGCGCCTATTTTGCCGGCAAAGCCTATGGTAAAACCGTACTTGCACCCGCCGTCAGCCCGGCCAAGACCTGGGAAGGGGCGGTTGGCGGTTTTCTGCTGGCCGGCATCGTCTGCGGCGGTGCCGTGTGGTTCTGGCAGCCGCAACCCGGCATATGGCTGCTGGTGACTTTTTTGCTGATTGTGGTGTCTGTATTTGGAGACCTGTTCGAGAGTTTATTAAAGCGTGCTACGGGTATTAAGGATTCCGGCACAATTTTACCGGGCCACGGCGGTATGCTTGACCGCATTGATTCGCTGCTGGCGGTGGCGCCGTTTCTGGCGGTTCTACACCTTGCCGGACCGTTCAGCTAGTGTTCATACAGGCGCTGGCTCTATCAACGTAGTTAACATAAGGCCGAAGTATGCAAGCTGACTTTTTTATCTACATTCTGGCCTTTCTGGCGGTTCTCGGCATTCTGGTTACCTTTCACGAATATGGGCACTACCTGGTGGCCCGCTGGTCGGGGGTGCAGGTCGTAAAGTTCTGTGTCGGCTTCGGCCGCCCCATATGGTCGCGTACCGACAAACACGGCACCGAATTTGCCCTGGCCGCCATTCCCCTGGGCGGTTTTGTGCGGATGCTGGACGACCGCGACCCGGCGCAGGCGGCGGACCTGAGGCCGGGCAGGGTGGCTTACATGGACCTGCATCCCGCCTGGCGTGTGGCCATTGCGCTGGGCGGGCCCGCGGCCAACTTTATCCTCGCCATCATGGTCTACTGGCTGCTGCAGGTGGCCGGTGTCATGAACATAGCGCCGATGATTTCGTTTCCCGAAGCGAATACGCCCATCGCCCGGGCGGGCTGGACGGAGCCGGCGCAGATCAAGGCAGTGGACGGCCAGCCCGTATACAGCTGGCAGGACGTGGGGCTGGCGCTGACCAATCGGCTTGGCGAAAGCGGGCAGATTGAGTTCAGTATTCAGGACGCAAAAAGCAGCCGCATCAGTGAAGTGGTGGTACCCATCCTGAACTGGCATGAAGGTGTGGGTGAACCGGACGTGCTCGGCTCGCTGGGGTTGAAACCCCAGGCCCTGGCCATGATCGGCGGGGTGGAAGCGGACACGCCGGCGGCACGGGCCGGGTTGCAGGAGGGTGACTGGGTGCAGGCTGTCGATCAGCGTCCGGTGGGCGGCTGGTCGGACTGGGTGGACGAAATTGAAGCCCATCCGGAACAGACCATCACCCTGTCCCTCTACCGGCAGGGTCAGCTGCGCGACGTGGCGGTCACCCCGGCCCGGGCGCAACGCGCTGACGGCACCGACAAAGGTGCGTTAGGCGTGTACCCGCCGGTTATCGAAGTGCGGCGCGGGCCGTTGGAAGCCGTGCCTGCGGCAGTCCGGGATACCTGGGACAAAACGCTGATGACCCTGGGGGTAATCAAAAAAATGTTCACCGGCCAGGTGTCGGTGAAGAACCTTTCCGGGCCTATCAGCATTGCCCAGATTGCCGGTGATTCCGCCAAATACAGTTGGCGGTCATTTGTCACTATTCTCGGTTTCCTGAGCATTTCGCTGGGGGTGCTGAACCTGCTGCCCATCCCGATACTGGATGGCGGACAGGTTGTGTTTAACAGTCTGGAGTGGGCGATGGGCAAACCGGTGCCGGAGCGCATCCAGATACTGAGCGTGCAGGTTGGAGTATTGCTGGTCGGTACAATGTTGATATTTGCAACTTATAATGACGTGTTGCGGCTGTTTAACTAGCCGCACCGTAACCGCGGTAACAAAACAATAAGCCGCGGCAAAATCAGGGTCACAAAACTTGAACAAAACATCAGAGAGCAAGCACAGGCTGCGTGCTGTGCAACTTAGGGCGGCGGTTTGCCGGACCTGCCTGCGGGCGGCGTTACTGTGTGCGGCCGCCTTGTCGCCGCTGGCTGCTATAGCCGCCCAGGCGCCGTTGCCGCCGGATACCTTTGTCATTACCGACGTGCGCCTGCAGGGACTGCAGCGGGTTTCGGCCGGTACCGTATTTAACCTCATCCCCGTCGGCGTGGGTGATCAGGTGGATTCGCTGACCCTGCGCGACGTCATGCGCGGGCTGTTCCGCTCCGGCTACTTCAAGGACATCAGAATTGCCCGGGACAGCGGCGTGCTGATTGTCACGCTGGCTGAGCGGCCGGCCATTGAGAGCATTGAACTGGAAGGTAACAAGGCCATCGAAACCGAAGCGCTGCTGGAGGGCCTGGGCCAGCAGGGGCTGCGTGAAGGGGAAATTTTCAAGCAGGCCACGCTGGAACGGGTGGGGCTGGAACTGGAGCGGCAGTATGTTTCCCAGGGCCGTTACGGCGCCACCCTGGACACTGAAATTGAAGAGCTGCCGCGCAACCGGGTGGCGATTAAAATTGTCATTGAAGAGGGCAAAAATTCCGGTATCCGGCATTTAAATATTGTTGGTGCGGAAGATTACAGCGTCGAAGAATTGCTGGACAAGCTGGAACTGCAGCATCCCAGCTTGCTGTCTTTCTACCGCAACGATGACAAGTATGCGCGGGAAAAGCTTTCCGGCGACCTGGAAACCCTGGAGGCGTTTTATAAAGACCGGGGTTACGCGGATTTTGACCTGGACGCCACTCAGGTCAGCATTACGCCCGACCGGCGCCAGGTGTATATCACCATCGGCATCAGCGAGGGTGACGTCTATACCGTTGACGAAGTCAATCTGGTGGGTGAACTGGGGGATGTGCGGGCGGAAGATCTGCGCCGCCTGTTTGTGGTGGCGCCCGGCCAGACTTTTTCCCAGGCGCTGATTACCGCCACCGAAGACCGCCTGACCGGGGCCCTGGGCAACTCCGGTTTTACTTTTGCCACCGCCAGCGGCGTGCCGAAAATCAACGACGACGGCACCGTGGATGTTGAGTTTTTTGTTAACTCCGGCAAACGCGCTTATGTGCGCAGGGTGTCGTTTACCGGCAATGCCCTGACCCAGGACGAAGTGATGCGCCGGGAACTGCGGCAGATGGAAGGCGGCTGGGCGTCCACCGCGCAGATCGACCTGTCCAAGGTGCGTCTGAACCGGCTGGGTTATTTTAAGGGGGTGGACGTTGAAACACCCCAGGTGCCGGGCACCGACGACCAGATCGACGTCAATTTTACCGTGGAGGAACAGCCCTCCGGCA
>JANQOA010000397.1 GCA_028279305.1 Pseudomonadales bacterium | reverse complement strand
TTCCTGCACCTGCGCTGGGCGGCGGCCAACATCGATCCTGACGAATGGGACGACGCCAAAACACTCAAACTGGACCGCAAGGCCGGTACCCGGCATCTGACTTTCTCCCAGGGTGCGCGGGTCTGTCCCGGCGCCAGTCTGTCGCGGCTGGAACAGGTGGTGGCCTGGCAGACGCTGCTGCAGCGGGTGGATAGTTTTGCCTACGGCGCGGATAACAACTTTCTGCACCAGCCCGGCATCATGCTCGGCACGCTGGAATTGAATCTGACGTTTACGCCTGCGTAAGGCGAATGATGGTGGTTGGTTAAAGGAAATAGTTTTTGATCACCGTCATCGACCAGACGATGACCACCAGCACCAGGCTGACAAATACCGCCGCGGAACCCATGTCCTTGGCCCGCCCGGCAAGGTCGTGATATTCGTCTCCGACGCGGTCAACTACCGCTTCCACCGCTGAGTTCAACAGTTCGGTAATCAGTACCACCGCCAGCACGGCGATCAGTCCCGCCACCTGGTACATGTCTTTGCCGATCACAAATGCCAGCGGCACCATCAGCAGCCCCAGCGTACATTCCTGGCGGAAAGCGGATTCATTCTGCCAGGCGGCGCGAAACCCCTGCCAGGAATATCCGGCGGCTTTAATTACCCGGGTAATGCCGGTGTCACCTGGTTTCGGCATTGCTCAGTCAGGCTCCTTTATATCAACCACATTTGTAGGCGCAAAGTCTCTGCACAACGTCTACTGGCGCAAAGCGCTGGGGCACAAAGTGCTCAATGATCGTCGGGACATTCACCCAGTTCAACTTGAATTGTCGAGTGGTTGATGCCAAATGTGGTGTTCAGCACAGTTTTAATATCCGCCACCACGGTATTCACCTGTGCCGCCTGATGCACTTGAGCGTGCAGGGTGAGCAGCGGTTTTTCCGCGGTCAGCGCCCAGGCATGCACGTGATGTACCTCCACCACATGGGGGATCTGGGTGCACAGTACATGTTTAATTTCCGTCAGATCCACACCCTGGGGCACACCTTCCAGCAGGATGTGCGTGGATTCTTTAATGACCCGGTAAGCGCCGCGGCTGAGAATGGCAACAATCAGCAGCGCCAGCACCGGATCCGCGTACAACCAATTGAAGAAGTAGACTGCCAACGCCGCGGCTATGGCGGCGGCGGAACCCAGCAGGTCGCCCAGTACATGCAGGGCGGCGCTGCGCACATTGGTATTGCCGCTGGCGCCGTGCAGCCAGCGGAACGCCACGATGTTGATTACAAAACCGGCCGCGGCCACGGCCAGCGCCGGCAGCGGCAGGATGGGCTCCGGATTTGCAACCCGGCTGACGGCTTCGATGGCAATCCAGACAACCAGCGCCAGCAGGGTAATGCCGTTAACAAAGGCAGCCAGGACCTGCAGGCGGTGATAGCCGTAGCTCAGCTTGTGATCCGCGTCCCGGGCGGACATGCGCGCCGCCCACCAGGCCAGCCCCAGGGCCGCCGCGTCGAGAAACATATGGCCGGCGTCAGCAATCAGCACCAGGGCGTTGGTGAGCAGGCCGGCAACAAGCTCCACCACCATAAAACTCGATATCAGCAGAAACGCCCGCCCCAGGAGTTTGCTGTCTTGTTCAGCGTGGCTGTGGTTGTGGGCCATTTACAGTTTCGCCTGCAGGCTCAGCGCCGCGCCCTGGTAACGGTAATCGTCTTTCTGTTGCGCCTGGTAAGACACACTGATACCCCAGTCGGCGGTGTGGTAAAAGCCAATGCTAACCGAATACCGCCAGCGATTCTCCTCGATGGCATAACCGCGGGTGGAAAACGAAGCGTCCGTGCCGCGGAACCGCGACAGGGTGACGGTGGGATCAGCCCGGAAGTCGTGCTCAAAGGCGGCGCTGATGCTGGGCGCGATCATCCAGTTGCCGGCAAAGTACTGCCGGGACAGGGCGGCACCCAGGGTACCCACCAGTTGTTCTTCATCCGCGCTGGAAACAAACAGATTCAAGCTGCCGCCGCCGTTTTCAAGATAGTCGTCGGTGCTCAGATTGCTGTACTCAATGGCCAGATAAGGTTGCAGGACAAAGTCTCCGGCGTTGAAGCTCAAGGCCCAGTTAATGCCGCTGCTATCCGTTTCAGCATCGATATCGGAGGTCAGCTGGATACCCCGTAAGGTGTCATCCAGCAGCACCAGCATCAGCCGCCGCCGGTCTATGCTGGAGCGGCTGTGGCTGTAGTGCAGGCGCCAGGACTGGTAGACGGGCTGACCGAACCACTCGTGGTCTGTGCTGTAGTAGAGGCTGGCGCCCCAACTGTTGCTGGTGGTTTCATCTTCGCCGAACAGATCGCTGTCCACATCAGCGCGGTAGCGCCCCGCCTCCAACCCCAGTGCCAGGTTATCGGAAAGGTTAAAGTCGATACCGCCGCTGTAACCTGTACCGTAAGCGTCAAAACCCTCCAGCCCCTGGCGGTTGTCCTGCACCGCGTCGTCATACCAGCCCTGCAGCCACACATCTGCGTCCAGTTTCGGCGGCGGCGCGGCGGGGTTGGCCGCCGTACCCGTACCGGTGGTCAGCCACACCAGATTGCTCCAGGCAAGGGTCTGCTGACGGTTGCGCGCGGTGCTGTTCGGGCGGCTTGTTAAACGGCGTGCTGAGGGCGGCGGCAGGCCGGCGCGCTGATGGCGGCGGTCGCGCAGAATCTGCTGCCGGCTGACCTCGGGCAACAGCGCAGCTAAACCGCGGTTGGCGGTACCCGCGTCCGTCAGGGTCTGCAGGTGCGCCACTACCGCCGCCAGGTTGCCGCTGGTTCCGCCGCCTGATTGCAGGCTGCGGATGGCGGCCACCAGGCCTTCCAGATTGCGCCGGTTGTCAGCGTTGGCAGCGGCTGCATTGTCCAGATTTGCCGCGCCCGAGTGGGGCAGCAGCATCAGTACAAAGGCACCCCGCATGAGGTCGGTGATCTGCAATTTGCCGCGTCTGTGGCTTCAAATTGGGGCGCTATCCTCAGAGCTGCGGCGCGGAAATGCAAGCCCGAATCAAGACCGAATGTAGTGCCGGCGCTTAGTCCGGCCGCACCTGG
>JANQOA010000390.1 GCA_028279305.1 Pseudomonadales bacterium | reverse complement strand
CCTCGGTGGCAATGGGGGAACCGCCGTGGGCAATGGCCCGCACCGTTTCCACTTTGCGCGGCTGGGCATGCTGGGCCTCCGCCATGGCGGCCAGCATGGTCGGCACCCCGAGGGTCAGCGTGACTTTTTCCGCTTCGATTATGTCCAGTACCTGCTGCGGCTCAAAAGCACCCAGCGTGATCTGGGTACCGCTGGTCCAGATTGAAGCCAGCACGCCGTTGGAACCCGCCGCGTGGAACAGCGGCGCCATGACCAGGGTGACATCCGTGGGTCCCTGGGGTACCGATGTCAACCAGTGGAAGGTGTTGGCAATCAGATTCCGGTGGCTGAGCATGACACCTTTGGATTTCCCGGTAGTGCCGCCGGTGTAAAACAAACCGGCCAGATCATTCTCCGTCAGGTCCTGCCCGAGGGGCGCGGGTGCCGCTTGCAGCAGCCCTTCATAGGCCTCACCGATATTGATGATGTGCTCAACAATGTCGGCCATCCCCGCCGCGTCGCGGTCTGTGATCAGCACCCTGGTGCCTGAATCCTCCAGCGCGTAACGCAACTCCGGTTCCGCGTGCCGGGTGTTTAACGGCACCACCACCAGCCCGCCGGCCGGCGCCCCCACATACGTTTCCAGATATTGATGGTTGTTGTCCGACCAGATGGCAACCCGGTCGCCTTTCTGCAGCCCGAGTTGATGCAAACCGCCAACCAGGCGGGCGCAGCGCTCGCCGAACTGCGCAAATGTAAAACGCTCACCGTTGTCGATGACCGCCGTTTTGGCGGCTGAGACCTGCATGGCCCGCCGCAAAGGATCAGCAAATGTATGCACAGCCGAAGTTCCCCCACCCTGTTTATTCACCCAAACGTTCCCGGTATTGTACAAATATGCCGCCGTTTTTCCCTGTGCTTATTTTCCTCCTCGGGCTGCTTGCCCTGCTGCCGCTGCAGCCCGCCCGGGCGGACAGCGTCATCAACCTGCTGATCGAAAATGACGTCATTTCCGGCAACGACCGCCATTACACGTCGGGGGTGATGCTGAACTACGTCAGCGGCGTGGATGAAGGCCCGCGCCGGTTGCGCGCGATGGGTATACGCGTGCCCGGCGTCGATCCTGACGATAAGATGCACGTGGCGGTTTCCCTGGGCCACGAAATCTACACGCCGACGGATATTTCCCGGCAGGAGTTGATTGAAGACGACCGGCCCTACGCCGGTTACGCCTACATTGCGGCGGGTTTTGTCACTGAAAACGAACGGGAAATTGAAACCTGGCGGATCAGCCTGGGCCTGGTGGGCCCGGGCGCCAAGGCGGAGTATCTGCAGAACACCCTGCACGAGGCCATCGGCAGCGACCGCGCTGAAGGTTGGGACAACCAGCTTGGCAATGAATGGGTGGTGTCGTTTGCTTACGAAAAAAAATGGCTGAACCTGGCGCGCGCCCGCACCTTCTTTAACACCACCGAAGTGGACTTCATACCCCACCTCAGCGCCGCCATCGGCAACCTGGGCACCTATGCGGGCATCGGCGGCATGGCGCGGATCGGCCGCGGCCTGCACCACGATTACGGCCCGCCGCGGATTCGCCCTAATCTGCCGGTCTCGCAGTTTTACACCCGCGAGGCAGGCCCCAGCTGGTACTTCTTTTTCGGCCTGGACGGCCGCTACGTGGCGCGCAACATTTTCCTCGACGGCAACAATTTCCGCAGCAGTCACTCGGTGGACCGGGAAGACTTTGTTGCTGACCTGCAGGCGGGGTTCGTGTGGAATAACAGCCGCTTCCGGCTGGCTTATAACTGGGTGTACCGGGGCCGTGAGTTTACCCGCCAGGAGGAGCGGGATCTGTTTGCGTCTTTGTCTATTTCAGTCCATTTTTGAATTCCAGCAGCCGCTGCACCAGCAATTGCATGGTGGCGCCGCGCTGCGTGTCCCGCACCAGCGAGGCGCACAGGTTGGCGGCGCACATCGGTGTCTGCAGCTGGCTGAGATAACCAGCCAGCAGGTCGCTATGGGGCTGCAGCAGGGCGGACGCCAGCATGGGTGAAACGGCGCCGGCCTGTTCGTCCACGTCCAGACCAACAATGTTGCGCAGGCTGGTCAGCAGTTTGGGGCCGACAAACTGGGGCGGCATGCGTTCAATGTCCACCTCCTTCACCAGCCATTGGATGCGGTCGATGAGGAAAGGCAGGGTGGTGCTGTCGCGGCTGAATGCGCAATAGGCGTTGTGCACGTTTTTGTGAATGCGGTAGCCCAGCTTGTTGTCCTCTTTCTGCAGCCAGCGTTCGTATCCGAATACACAATCCTGCACCAGTTCCACCCGCCACACGGACGGCGCAAATACCAGCACGTCCGCATCCAGCCAGGCCACTACATCCGCGGCACGCCGCTGCAGCAACTGCTGCAGCCACAGCAGGCGCGCCAGATCCGCAGCCACCGGCAGCCGTGCAGCCAGCTTCTGCCGGTACCATGCCGGCAGCGGCTCAAACAATTCGTCGCCGATAAACAGGTACTGATAGCCGTGGCGTTCCGCCCAGTCCGCCACCGAATCCAGGCAGCTCTGCATCCACGGTGACACAGCATCTTCACGATAACTCTGTAAAATCAAAGTCTGAATGTTCCGCTCCGCAAAACCCTATGTCATGAAACGATCAGCCTTTATCCTGACCGCGGTACTATTGAGCCTGCTCCATGGCTGCCATGCCGTGCCGCCGACCGGGCCGCAAATCGACCCGGGCGAACGCCCCCGGGCACTCGCGGCACAGGTGCCGGATGACAACCTCTCCCGCGTGCTGCTGGCCTGTGCTGACGGCCCTTTCCGCCGCAGCCGTTTTTCCATCGCCCACCGGGGCGCTCCGTTTGCTTATCCCGAGCATACCCGCGAAGGCTACCTGGCCGCCGCGCAAATGGGTGCCGGGCTGGGTGAATGTGACGTCACCTTCACCGCTGACAACCAATTGGTATGCCGCCACTCCCAGTGCGACCTGCATACCACCACCAATATTCTGCAAACACCCCTGGCCGGTAAATGTTCCAGCGGCTTTACACCCGCGCAACCGGGTCAACCGGCGGCGGCCCGCTGCTGTACCAGCGACATTACTCTGGCGGAGTTTAAAACCTTGTGCGGGCGCCGCGACATTGTCAACCCGGCGGCGCAAAACATTAACGAGTATCTATCCATTCCCGCGGAAGTCAGCGCCCGCTCCGCGCCCTGGGCAGCCCAACCGGTACAGTGCGGCAGCCTGCTCACCCACGCCGAGAGCATCACCCTGTTCAACGAACTGGGGCTGGATTTCATTCCCGAATTGAAGCAGCCCATGGTGGACATGCCCCACAACGGCATGTCCGCTGCCGCTTATACAACCGCGCTGATAGAGGATTACCGGTCCGCGGGAATTGCGCCGGAACGGGTGTTTCCCCAGTCGTTCAATCCGGCGGATATCACCCTGTGGTTGCAAACCCACCCGGCATTCGGACGGCAGGCGGTATGGCTCGATGCCCGCGGCCGTGATCCGGGCTTCAAACCCACGGTCAGCCGTATGCAGGCGTTGAAAGCCATGGGCCTGAACATAATTGCACCGCCGATGCCCATGCTGCTGACCCTGGCTGAAGACGGCAGCCTGCAGCCCAGCCCGTACGCCCGCGCCGCCAGCGCCGCCGGCCTGGACATCATTACCTGGACCCTCGAAGCCGGGCTGGCCACAGATCCCAACAACTGGCTGTACATGAATCTGCCCGGGTTTATGACGTCGGAAAGCAGAATGCTGGAAGTGCTGCATGCCCTGCACACCGAGGTTGGCGTGCGCGGCGTGTTTTCAGACTGGCCGGGAACGGTAACGTACTACGCTAACTGTATGGCGTTGCCGTAGTCACCGGCCCTGCTACCAGACCGGCACCGAGCAGGCTTCGCCGCGCAGGAAAGCTTCGATTTCATCGTGCCGCTCCGCCGCGTCCTCTTCCCCAAGGCGCATCAGCAGGGCCAGATATTCCGGTTCAAAAATCACCATGCTCAGCGTATCCGAGCTGCGTGGATTACGGTTGTTCAGCCCGCTTTCAAAAAAACGGAAGGTGCTGGGCAACTCCAGTTCATGCTGGCGCGCCAGTTGGCCCAGATCTTCCCGCGGCCGCAGCACCAGCACTTCCACCGGACGGAACTCCTCGCGCTGGGATTCCGGCAGCTTTGAGACCAGGCGGTTAAAGCGGTTCATCTGCTTGGCGTCAAAGTCCAGGTTGTCGAGAAACATGGCATTCAACATGACACCGGCAATCTGCGCCGGGGAAGGATAAGGTTCGCGCAGCTCCGGCGGCAGGCCGTATACCGGCTTGGCCCGCGGCGACACCGCCAGAATACGGGTTGCACCGAGGTGTAAGGCGGGCGACAACGGCGCGGTAAGCCTTACTCCACCGTCTCCATGCCACATATCTTCCAGCTTCACCGCGGGGAAAAACATCGGCAGCGCGGCGGATGCCATGACATGATCCAGGGTCATTTCCGTTTCATAACCACGCACCTGCGCCCGCTCCCAGGCTGCATTGCGCTGATCACCTTCCACCCAGGCGACACAGCGCCCTGACCCATAGTTGGTGGTGATAATCGCCAGGGATTGCAGCAGCCCTTCGGCCAGGTTTTCTTCAATGCCGCCGATGCGCTGGCCGTCCAGCGGCAGATGGGCACCGAGAAACTGGCGCAACGGGGCGTTATCCACCATGCCGCGGATATCCGCGCGCCCCAGCCGCCCGCCGCTGATCACCCGCAGACCCCAGACCATGACCCGCCGCGCCAGGTTGCCTATGCCGGTTTCATAAACTTTGGTGGTATCCAGGCTGAGCCACAGGCTGCGCAGGTTTTCCACAGAATTCCGCCAGCTGCCCCGGGACGCCGCCAGATGTACCGCATTAATGGCGCCGGCGGACACTCCGGTGAGAATCTGCGGCCGGTAGTCCGGCATGGAACGCGCAATATAACGCAGGCAACCCACCTGATACGCCGCCCGCGCACCGCCGCCGCTGAGTACCAGGGCGTGTTTTTCCGCGGCCGGGTCTGCACCGGCCCGGGCAGGCTGAGATTGTGCTGTCACGTTCATTCAAATCCGCCGCAATTGGGCGTCATTGCTCCATATCTTCCTGTTGTTCTACTGGGATACTGACTTCAATGCGGTGAACAAGTTCTCCATACCGCGCTTTCGGTACCGTACAAATATATCAGGTTGCAACGGCAATCACGTATGATGGGTTAATGCTTCAATGGTTTCTCGACATTGGGCCACGGATGAACGCTTTATTTCGTCCAGGTGGCAAGGTCTTCTACGGCTGGTGGATTGTGGCGGCCTGCGGCGGGGTGCAATGGCTGGCAGCCTTCACCTGGATGCACTCATACGGCGCTTACGTGGTCCTCATGCAGGAGGAATTCGGCTGGAGCATGTCGCTGCTGTCGCTGGCATTTGCCCTGACCCGTCTGGAAAGCGGCCTGCTGGGACCGCTGCAGGGCTGGCTGGTGGACCGCTTCGGACCGCGCCTGATTCTGACCATCGGCACCCTGATATTTGCGGTCGGGTTTTTTGTCTTCAGCCAGGTCAATTCCATTGTCACCTATTTTCTGGCTTTTATCCTGATTGCCCTGGGTTCCAGCCTGGGGGGATTTGCCACCCTCATGGTTTCGCTGGTGAACTGGTTTGACCGCCACCGCTCAAAAGCCATCGCCTGGTCGCAGATCGGCTTCTCGGTGGGCGGTCTGTGCGTACCGCTGGCGGTTTACATTATGGAGACCTACGGCTGGCGCAACATGGCCTGGCTGTCCGGGTTCAGCGTGCTGATCATTGCCGGTCTGCTGGTGCAACTGGTACGCCACCGCCCGGAAGAGATCGGCGAGGTGGTGGACGGCATCCGCGGGCCCAGACACGAGGATCAACCGGTACCGTTGGCGGACAGTTTCACCTGGCGCCAGGCGGTCAGGGAGCCGTCCTTCTGGCTGATTTCCGCCGGCCACGGCCTGGCGCTGTTTACCGTCTCAGCCATGCTGGCCCACCTGATTCCGCACTTAACCAGGGGCTTGGGCTATACCACCCTGCAGGCGAGCCTGGTATTCAGCGCGATGACCGGCATGCAACTGGTTGGCCTGTTTCTGGGCGGCTACCTGGGTGACCGCTTCAACAAGCGCCTGATCTGCGTGTTGTGCATGTTCGGCCATTTTGCCGGCATGCTGGCCATTACCTACGCCGTGAACTTATGGTGGATCGGTCTGTTTGTGCTGTTCCACGGCCTCGGCTGGGGCGTCCGCGGCCCGCTCATGGTTGCCCTGCGGGCTGACTATTTTGGACCGCGGTCATTCGGCACCATCATGGGCATCTCGTCGCTGATTGTCATGATCGGCATGACCGGCGGGCCCATCATCGGCGGCGTGCTGTTTGACCTGCACGGCAACTACGAATTTGCCTTTACCCTGATTGCCGGTTTGTCGCTGCTGGGCAGCCTGTGCTTCTGGGCGGCTACACCGCCGAAAAGCAAACCCGCCCCGGCGCTGACGCCGCAGCCGTAGCTGCCGCCGGCTGGCGCCATTGCGGGCGGCCGCGGGGAACGGTTTAATGCAGCATTGCGGAGAAATTGCAGAGCTATTGCAGAGGTAGGGAGTTCCAGGGGTGATTAACACATGAACCGCGGCACCTTAAAGTATCTGGTCAAAGGCGTGCGGCCGGACCGGGAGTCGCGTCAGGATCTGCACCGGGAGCTGACGGACAACCTGCCCAACGCAAGCTCCATTGTCATCCTGCCGGTGGTGCAGGGCTATTCACTGGAAATCGAAATGGCTGATCTGGCACCTTTTACCAGCGTCAGCTTTGAACCCTACCTGTCCGAACACGTGTTGCCGGAGGCGGTTGCCATCCGCTGTGAAACGCTCGGCCCGGTGCAGCTTGAGTTGCTGAAAGCCCGTTATTATTGACCCCGAAGCCGGGGGTCAGCGCACGGCCGCAACCGGCGCGCGGTAAAACGCAAACGCCAGCGCAGCCAGCACATAGAGGCCCAGGAATACCTGGAACGACAGGTCGTAAGAGCCGGTGGTGTCAAATACCCAACCGGCAAACGGCACCCCGAGAATCTGAATTGGGAACTGCGCCGGCCGGATCAACCCCAGCACCGCGCCAAAACGCTCGCGGCCAAATGTCTTGGCCACCGTGGTGGCCTGCATCGGCACCACCCCGCCGACACCAAAACCGAACAGCGCCGCGCCCAGGGCAAACAGCAACAGATCTTCGAACAGGTACATCAGCAGTTGCCCGCTGAACTGGATGGCCGCAATCAGCCACATGTTGGCGCGCACCGTCTGCCTGTCACCCAGGTAGCCGAACGCCAGCTTGCCCGCCACCCCCATACCGGCGCATAAAGACATCATCAGCGACGCTTGCGCCAGCGGGTGCCCCAGATCGGTGACCCGCGGCACCATATGCGTCAGGGTGGCGCTCATGCAGCAGAACACCAGCGCAAATCCGCTGGCAATGACCCAGAAGTTCTGATCGCGCACCACCGTCCCCATGCGTAACCGCGGCGGCTGTGCAGCCGCCTTGGGCGCCGCGGTGTGCGCTGATGTTAAGGCGCCGTCCGGCAGCAGACCAACGTCCTCCGGACGCGAAACGACAAACCGCAGCACCAGCGGCACCACCACCAGGCCGGTAAACAAGCCGTACAGCAGAAAGCCGTTACGCCAGCCGAAAGATTCAATCAGTTCCGCGCTGAGGGCGGGCATAAATACCCCGGAAAGAGATACGCCGGTGGCGGCAATGCCCAGCGCGGTACTGCGCCGCCGATCAAACCAGTTAGTGACCAGCTTGCTGGTGGCCAGCTGCCCCATGCTGGAGGCGCCAAAACCGATAAACAGGCCGATGACCAGATAAAACTGCCACTGGTTCTGCACCGTGCTGAGCAAGGCAAAACCCAGCGCCATGGACGCCGCGCCGAGACCGATAATGCGCCGTAACGGATACTTGTCCAGAGCCCGCCCGATCAGCGGGGCGACCAGCGCGCCCACCGCGCTGGTGACCGTCAGACCCAGCGCCACCCCCAGCCGGGAGTCGCCGAATTCAGCGGCAATGGCTTTAAAAAACACCCCGTATGAATAGAAAAAAAAGCCAACGGCGACAAAATCAACAAAAAAGGCCACGGTGACCATGCGCCAACCGAGAAATCGGGTCGCCATGCGGGGGACAAACTCCATTTATCAGGGAAAACTCGCTATTCTAACACCGCGAAGCACTGCACGTGAGGCCAGCAATATGCCCAAGGACATCAGCGCGGCGGTCAGGGAGATCTGCTTATCGTTTCCCCACACCGAAGAAGTGATCAGTCACGGTTCGCCGAACTTCAAGGTCATCGACGGCAAAACTTTTGCCACCTATGCGGTTAACCACCACGGTGACGGCCACCTGGCTTTGTGGCTGCGCTCGCCCCCGGGGGCCCAGGCGCTGTACGCGGAAGGTGATCCGGAACACTACTATGTGCCGCCCTACGTCGGCCCCAGCGGCTGGCTGGGCGTAGACCTGGACAAAGGCTTAAGCTGGCTGACCATTGCTGATCTGGTGCGGGAAGCTTATGTGGAAGTTGCACCCAGGTCGCTGACGGCAAAGCTGGGTCCGACCATTGAGATTGAGCCGCCCGACAAAACCATCGACCCGGAAGAATTTGACCCGTTCTGCGCCAGCCACGCGCAGAAAAAACTCGGCACCATTCGTGAATTGTGCCTGGCGCTGCCGGAAACCCGGGAAGACAGCCTGTACGGCAACCCCTGCTTCCGCGCCGGCAAAAAGAACTTCTGTAACCTGCAATTCAGCCAGGGGCGCCTGCAGTTGTCCGTGTGGGCGGGGAAAGAAGCTCAGGCCACCCTCACCTTCGACGACCGTTACAGCATCCCGGTATTCACCGGTCACAACGGCTGGGTGGACCTGGATATCCACAAACGCCTGGACAAAGACGAAGCGGCCGGGCTGATCGACGCAAGCTACCGCCACTTTGCCTTAAAGCGGATGCTGAAAGCCCTGGACGGGCTGGTATGATGGATTCCTTTTTTGCTGCGGAGGGCAAATGCCAGCACCCCTGGATGATGTAACGGTTGTTGCAATCGATAACTGGATGGCGGCACCCAGTGCCGGCGCCATTCTGGCTGACCTGGGCGCCAGAGTGATCAAGATTGAGCCGCTGACCGGTGATCCCATGCGCGGTATGTCCCGGCCCATCAAAAAGGACGACGCCAGCGACGAGTTGCGCGCTTACGACTTCCAGTTCGACGTCGACAACCGCGGCAAACAATCCATAGCGGTGGCGCTGGACAAACCCGAAGGCGTTGCGTTGGTGCACAAACTGGTTGCCGGCGCAGACGTATTCATGTGCAACCTGCTGCTCGCCAGGCAGGAGAAGTTCAGCCTCGACCCGCAATCGCTGTTTGCCGTTAAACCCGATCTGGTGCACGCCACCCTCACCGGTTACGGCACCACCGGGCCCGACGCCTGGCGCCCCGGCTACGATGTGACGGCGTTTTTTGGCCGCTCCGGTTTGTATGACGCCCAGCGTGAAGGTGACGACGGGGTTGTGCCGATGGCCCGCCCCGCCCAGGGTGACCACACCACCGGCCTGGCCATGGTCAGTGCCATCCTGGCTGCACTGCGGCTGGCGGAACGCAGCGGCGAAGGGCAGAGTGTGGAAACATCGCTCTATGAAACCGCGGTGTGGACCCAGGCTTCCGACTATGCGGTAACCGCCATCGACCACGCCCCGGTGCGGCGGCGCGCGCGCAAGCAGATGCTGGCCATCACCGCTAACCGTTTCCCCTGCGGCGACGGCAAATGGGTGGTGTTTAACATGCTGCCGGACGTGGCCTACTGGCCGCGCATGTGTCAGGCGTTGGATGTTGAGCATCTGATCGACGATGAACGCTTCATCGACTCCAGCAGCCGCTACCGCAACATGGCGGAACTGATTGACCTGATCGACGCTGCGCTGGCTGAACGCAGCCGTGATGAATGGGGTGAAATTTTCGACAAAGCCGGGCTGATCTGGGGCAAGGTGCTGGGTCTGCATGAAGTGCCCCAGGACCCCCACGCCATCGAGCTGGGCATTTTCCCCAGCATCGAACACCCCACCCTGGGCAGCTACAACACCGTGAATATCCCCATGCGGTTCGGCAGCGCGGATGTGAAACCACGCGGCCCATCGCCGCAGTTGGGTGAACATACCCTGCCGGTACTGCAGGCCGCGGGTTTAAGCGAGGAGGAAATTGCCGCCCTGGTTGAGGGGGAGGTTGTCCGCAAAGGCACCTGAGCCGTGCCTCTACAAGAGTAACCCTGACGGAGGAACTCACATGACCAACAAGATAGACAACGTGGTGGTGGTCGATTGCATCCGCACCGGCCTGGCAAAAGCCCACCGGGGTACCTTCAACCTGACCCGTTCCGACGACCTGGTTGCGCACTGTATCAACGCCCTGCTGGAGCGTAATCCCCAGGTGGATCCGGCTTTAGTGGAAGATGTAATCCTCGGCTGCGGCCGTCAGGTGGGTGAGCAGTCGGCGAACGTTGCCCGCCACGCGGTGGCGCTGTCCAATCTGCCCATCACGGTGCCGGCCACCACCATCAGCCGGGCCTGCTCCTCCGGCTTAAATTCCATAGCGTTTGCCGCGGCGCAGATTAACAGCGGCTGCGGTGAGATCATGATGGCGGGCGGTGTCGAATCCATCACCGGCCTGTCCCGCGGCACTGCCGCCGAATTTGACGAAAACAGCCGCCTGCTGGAGGAAAAGCCGGATATTTTCATGGCCATGGGCAATACCGCGGAAGTGGTGGCGCGCCGTTATCAGGTCACCAGAGAAGCTCAGGATGAATATGCGCTGCAGAGCCAGCAGCGATACGCCGCGGCGGTGGAGGCCGGCCATATAGCGGACGAAATTGTGCCGATGACGGTCCCCTGGCGTAAAGTGGTGGACAAGGAAACCAAGGCCACGGACGACGTATCCGGTACCGTGGACAAAGATGAGTGCAACCGGCCCGGTACCACCATGGACGGGCTCAGCGGTCTGCCGCCGGCGTTTGAAGACGGCGGCACGGTCACCGCCGGCAACGCGTCGCAACTGTCCGACGGCGCCGCCATGGCCCTGTTGATGACGGAACAACGGGCGGCGCAACTCGGGCTGAACCCGATGGGTTATTTCCGCGGCTTTGCGGTGGCCGGCTGTGAACCCGACGAAATGGGTATCGGCCCGGTTTTTGCCATCCCTAAACTGCTGGAATATACCGGTCTGAGCCTGGAAGATATTGATCTGGTGGAACTAAACGAAGCATTTGCCAGTCAATGTTTGTATTGCCGGGACCGGTTGGGGATAGACAACAGCATCTATAACGTCAACGGCGGATCCATTGCCATCGGCCATCCGTTCGGCATGACCGGCGCACGTCTGACCGGCACCCTGCTGCGGGAGTTGCGCCGCCGGGACCGCAAGTTCGGCATCGTCTCAATGTGCATCGGCAAAGGCATGGGAGCGGCGGGGCTGTTTGAAGCCTGTTAACAGCATTTCACAGTATGAGGGTATGTGATGGCGGAGAATGAAAGACCGAATCCAAGACGTAAGTTCCTCAAAACCGGTGCCCTGGCCGGCACCGCGGCCGGCGCCGCAACCTTCTTTCCCGGCGCCATGCCCGGCGCCATGGGCACTGCCGCCGCACCCGCTGCCGCCAACGAGGTGCGCAGCTACCGCCGCCTGGGGCGTACCGATCTGAAAATCTCCGATATCTCTTTCGGCACCAGCCGGCTGCGCAGCGACCAGGAAAATCTGATTCATATGGCCCTGGACCGCGGCATCAATTATTTCGACAGCGCGGAGAGTTATACCGGCGGGCAGTCGGAACTCACCCTGGGCAAAGCTCTGCAGGGCAAACGCCAGGACGTTTGTCTGGTGTCCAAAACAATCACCCGCAGCAACACCAGCGCGACCCGGATGATGCAGGATCTGGATGCGTCCTTGCGCCGTCTGCGCACCGACTACGTGGATGTGTACATGAATCACGCGGTCAACAGCGTCAACGTGGTCGCCAACCCGGAGTGGCTGGCATTCACCGAACGCGCCCTCAGCCAGGGCAAGATCCGCTACACCGGCATATCCGGTCACGCCGGGCGGCTGATTGAATGCCTGGACTACGCCCTGGACAACAACCTGGTGGACGTTGTGCTGACCGCTTATAACTTCGGTCAGGACCCGCGCTTTTATGAAGGTTTGACCCGCGGCATCGACTGGATCGCGCGCCAGCCGGACCTGCCGCGGGTGCTGAAAAAAGCCAAGGCAAACGATGTGGGCGTGGTGGCCATGAAGACCCTGCAGGGTGCGCGCCTCAACGACATGCGCCCCTATGAGCGCAACGGCGGCACCTTTGCCCAGGCGGCTTTCTCCTGGGTGCTGGCCAACCCGGACGTGGACGCGCTGGTCATCACCATGACCAGCGAAGAGCGCATCAACGAATACCTGGGCGCTTCCGGCAACCGGCAGGTCAGCCACGACGCGCGCAAGCTGTTGGACATTTACGCGGACCTGAACGGCGCCCATTACTGCAAGCACGCCTGCAACCTGTGTGACGGCGCCTGCCCTTACAATGTGCCGATTGCCGACGTGCTGCGCACCCGCATGTATGCCACCGACTATGAAGACGTGGATTTCGCCCGGCGCGAATATGCATTGTTGGGCGACGCTGCATCAGCGTGCTTGAGCTGCAGCGGCGAGCCCTGCCGGGACGCCTGCCCCAACGGCATTGCCATCGACCAGTTGTGCGCACCCACGCACCGCATGCTGGCGCGCCGGCCCGGGGAGCAGTTAGCCTGATACCATGCCGCTGGAAGA
Source organism: Pseudomonadales bacterium (assembly GCA_028279305.1). Classification (GTDB taxonomy): domain Bacteria; phylum Pseudomonadota; class Gammaproteobacteria; order Pseudomonadales; family Azotimanducaceae; genus UBA4421. The sequence continues at coordinate 3,425 of JANQOA010000390.1, read as the reverse complement.
TATTTTAGAAGCCTACCGCCGGGGCGAAATCGACCTGGCTGAAAGCCAGCGCCGCATCCAGGCCGGATTTTTCCAGGATCTGGGGCATACCGTGGTGGATCACAACCGCGCTGCCCGCACCGGCGCCGGAGAGGTGGTATTCGGCTCCGGCAAAAGCGCCGCGCAGATCAGCGACATTATCCGGGCCATGCTGGACAACGGCACCAACGTACTGGTCACCCGCCTGGACGAAGCCAAGTACCGGGCGCTGGAAAACCTGCCCGGCCAGGCCCGCTACCATGCCCAGGCGCAGTTGCTGTCTATCATTGTGCAACCTGCCCCCGAGGCTGCCCACCGGGTGGCGGTGGTCACCGCCGGCACCTCGGATCTGGCGGTGGCGGAAGAAGCGGCCCTGACCGCGGAGTTCTACGGTAACCCGGTTGACCGCATCTTCGACGTTGGCGTTGCCGGTCTGCACCGGTTGCTGGCGCGTCTGGACGATCTGCGCGCCGCCCGCGTACTGGTGGTGGTGGCGGGCATGGAAGGTGCGCTGCCCAGCGTGGTGGGCGGCCTGGTGGACAAGCCGGTGATCGCCGTGCCCACCAGCGTGGGATACGGCGCCGCATTTGACGGAGTGGCCGCGCTGTTGGGCATGCTCACCAGCTGTGCGTCCGGCGTCAGCGTGGTCAACATAGACAATGGCTTCGGCGCCGGCTACCTGGCCAATTCCATAAATCGTTTGTAGGATGGGTTTATGGCTACCGCAATATCACCGGCCGATGCGGCTGTGCAGGACAAATATCAGGCGCTGAAAGACAACCTCAGCCAGTACCAGAGCGTCATTGTGGCTTTTTCAGGGGGTATCGACAGCTCGCTGGTGGCCTATGTTGCAGGCGAGGTGCTGGGCAACAACGCGCTGGCGGTCACTAGCGCATCCGCCAGCCTCAAACGCGCTGATCTGGCCCTGGCTGAGCAACTCACCGGCCGCTGGGGTATCCGCCACCAGGTGATTGTCACTGACGAACTGTCCAAACCCGAATACCGGGCCAACCCCACCAACCGCTGCTTTCACTGCAAAACGTCTTTGTACACCTACCTGGACAACATGGCGGATGCGGCTGCCGTAGAGGTAGTGCTGAATGGCACCAACCTGGACGACCTGGGTGACCACCGGCCGGGATTAATTGCCGCGGAGAATTTTGCCGTGCGTTCGCCGCTGGTGGAAGCCGGTTTCACCAAGGCGGATATCCGCGCGCTGGCCCACCAGCTGGGTCTGGAAAACGCCGACAAACCCCAGGCCGCCTGTCTGTCCAGCCGTTTTCCCTACGGCACGCACATCACCCAGGCGCTGCTGGCCCAGGTGGAAGCCGCGGAAGAGGTGCTGGCGGATCTGGGATTCAGCCAGTTCCGGGTGCGGCACCACAACGAGGTGGCGCGTCTGGAGATCCCGCCGCAGGAGTTTGCCCGGGCGCTGGAATGCCACGAAGCATTGCAGCAGCGAATACAGGCTGTGGGTTATGCCTACGTGACCCTGGATCTGGGCGGCTTCCGCTCCGGTTCGCTGAATGAAACCCTGAGCCGCGATGACGTGCAGATTGTAGAGGTGAAGTAGCCTACGCCTCTAACAGCACATCGTCGGAAACGTCACGCACGAACAGCGGCTCGACACCCAGCCTGCGCCCATCCTCCGCCAGCGCCGCCTCATCCGGCTGCTGCCGCGGTGCATGCGCAGCCGCAAACACGGTATCCAGCAGGGTCGCGTCACTGGTGCTGTTGAAGAACAGACCGGGCCTGGCCAGCACGTAGTCCACGGCGCGTTTAATGGGCTCCGGCTCGGTAATGGGTTTGTACCAGCTGAAACGCCGTTCCGGATCATCATCCTGCCAGCGCCGCAGCGCCATGCCTTTGATCGTCTGCATGGCCACATTGCGCTGCCGGCACAACTCATACAGCTCGTTGAAGTCTGCCGCGTATTGCGGGTTGGACATCATCGAGAAGTTATAAGGCACCAGCACCGAATCAAATTCGAACGCCCGCAGGCTGCGGGTATGCATACCGGGACAGTAAGTGCCGTGGCCGGTGACGCCGATAAAGCGCACCAGGCCCTGATCGCGGGCTTCCACCAGCGCTTCCAGGGCGCCGCCGGGCCCCATGGCCACTTCCCATTCCTCAGCCTTGGTCAGGTTATGCATCTGGATCAGGTCAATCTGTTCCACCTGCATGCGCTGCAGCGAGGCCAGCAGTTCCTCCCGCGCCTCAGCCCGGGTGCGGAAGCGGGTTTTGGTGGCGAGGAAAAAATCCTCCCGCCGGCTGGCCAGGAACGGCGCCAGGCGCAGCTCCGCGTCCCCGTAGCTGGCGGCTACGTCGATGTGATTGATGCCGTACTGGTCCAGCTTTTCCAGGGTGGCGTCCGCCCGGGGTTGTTTCATCGCCCCCAGCGCCGCGGCGCCGAAGATTACCCGCGAGCTGTCATGTCCGGTATTGCCAAACGGCGCCCGTTCTATCATCAATGCCCCCTCTGATAAGCGTTTAAGGGTTCGCCTCTAATTGTTAGTATCAGCCTGAACCCGTGGGCACCTCGGTAAACGGAATGCCCTTGTCCATGCGCGGCTCCTGGGGCAGACCCAGCACCCGCTCGGCAATAATGTTGGCCATAATCTCATCCGTGCCGCCGGCGATACGCAGTCCCGGAATCGCCATGTAGGTGTCCTGGAACAGAGCTGAAAATGCTTCATCCAGTTCACGGTCGCGGACAATACCCTGTTGCTCCAGCAGGTCGATGGCAAAACTGGCCATATCCTGAGATTTGACCGCGCCCACCAGCTTGCCGATGGAGTTTTCCGGCCCGGGAATTTCGCCCCTGGACAACGCTGACAGGGTCCGGTAACTGGTGTACTTCAAACCGGATTCCTGCACGTACCAGCTCGCCAGTTTAGCGCGTACGGCACTGTCTTCGATGGCCGGCCGGCCGTTAATGTTGACACTTTCAGCCAGCCGTTTAACGGAACTGAACTTGGTGCCGCCGCCGCCCGCGCCGATACTCGCCCGCTCGTTCATCAGGGTGGTTAACGATACCTGCCAGCCCTGGCCCACGTCACCCAACCGTTGGCTGTCGGGGATGCGCACGTCGGTAAAATACACCTCGTTAAAGTTGGACTCGCCGGAGATCTGTTTGATCGGTTTGATTTCGATACCCGGGCTCTTCATATCCAGGAAAAAGTACGACAGGCCTTTGTGTTTCGGCACGTCGGGGTCGGTGCGCACCACCAGTATGCCCCAATCCGAATAGTGCGCGCCGGAGGTCCAGATCTTCTGTCCGTTGACGACCCAGTCGTCGCCGTCCCGTTCCGCCTTGGTGCGCAACGCCGCAAGGTCCGAACCGCCGGCCGGTTCGCTGAACAACTGGCACCAGATGTCGTCGCCGCTGGCCAGCCGGGGCAGGAAAC
>JANQOA010000389.1 GCA_028279305.1 Pseudomonadales bacterium | reverse complement strand
CTGCTGGTGCAGCCCGCTGAAGGGCTGAACCTGCGGCTGATTGCCGATTACAGTGAAATAGATGAGATCTGTTGTTCCGCGGGCAATATATTTGACGGCCCGGGTGACACGATAAGCGCATTTCTGGCGGCGGGGGGTGTACCTTTCATTGCCGGTCCACCGGGCGCAAGTTACCGCGCGAGTATTGAGCATCTGGGCGGCGGTATTGTTCTGACGGATGATTTCGACGAAGACCGGGCGGCTATGAATATAAATCCATCCGCCGGCATTGAGGAATCGGGTATCTCCGCGGAAATCAACTGGCAGGCGGGGGCGGTGAAGCTGACCTCCATTTCCGCCTTCCGAAAGTATGAAGCGGTGAATATCACGGATGGAGATTTTACTTCGCTGGCTACGTTAAACGCGCGCCAGACAACAGATCAGCGCACATTCACCCAGGAGTTGCGGATGAGCGGCATGGCGGGTGACCGGTTCAGCTACGTAGCAGGTGTGTATTACTTTGACCAGCAACTCGACGACGACCTGGCCCTGCGTTTTGGCGCGGATGCCAACACCCTGCTGGCGGGCGGCGCGACTCTGGCCATGCTGGACGCTCTGGGTGCGTTTGAACCGAATGTTCCGGCCGGCGCCATCTGCGCAGGTTTGATCAACCCGGGCCTGGTGCCGCTGTGTGCATTACCGGCATTTCCGCAGGATGAGGGGGCGGATAATTTTTCCAGACAGCAGCAGGAAAGTTGGGCTGTATTTGCCCAGGGGGACCTCAATCTGACACAGCAGTTGATTGCTACATTGGGGCTTCGCTACACGGATGAAGAGAAGAAAATGAACGTGCGCTTCACTGAAACCATTCCAAGCCCGGTGTTCGCCGGCCTTACCCCGTTCTCACCACTGGTTCCGGACGTCGATAATATTACCTTTGCCGAAGAGCAGGTCACCGGAACCGCCAAGCTGACCTATTACTGGCAGGATGAATTGATGACGTACGTATCATACGGGCGCGGCTACAAGTCCGGCGGCACTAACGTTGCGCGCATCAATCCCGCTACCGGAGCGCCGCTTCTGTTTGACCCGGAAACCTCGGATTCTTATGAGATCGGCTTGAAAGGTGAGTTCTTTGCGCGCCGCCTGCGGGTCAACGCCGCGCTGTACCAGACGGATTTTGACGATTTCCAGGAAAACACCTTTGTCGGCACCGGTTTTGTGCTGCAGAACGCCGGGGAAATCCGTACCCGGGGCGGCGAGCTGGAAGTTACCATGCTGCCCAACAGCCGGTTAACGCTGCAGGCTGGTGCCGCGTATGTAGACGCTGAATACAAATCGTTTGCAGCCGGCGCATGCACGCGCACGCCACTGAGCAATTCGCCGGACGCATCAGTGCCGACCTATCCGGTTGTGTGCAGCAACAGCGGTAATGTAGTGCCGGGCACTCCCGAGTGGACTCTGTACGGCTCAGCCCGGTTTGAACAGGCGCTGCCCGGCGGCCGGGTGTACGGACAACTGGACTTAAACTGGCGCGATGACACGGTCAGCGGCAACGACAATGATCCGAACAAGCTGCAGGACGCCTTTACCCTGGTTAACCTGCGTGTGGGCTGGCGCTTTGGTGACGGCCGTTACGACCTGTCAGTCTGGGGCAAAAACATCTTTGACGAGGACTACCACGGCGGTGCGTTTAACTCCGTAATCAGAGAGGGATCGCTGTCCGCCTACCATACCGAGCCGGCCACGTGGGGTGTTACGTTCCGCGCGGATTACTAGGTTATCCTGACAAATGGAAAACGGCGCCCCGGCGCCGTTTTTTTTGGTGTTTACAAGCGAAACAACGTTTCCGCATTGCGCTGATAGATTTTGTGTTTATCAGCATTGCTGAGCGGCGCGTTATCCAGCATCCGCACCGGTTCCTCGGACTCCTCAAAAGGGTAGTCTACGGCGAACAGGATTTTGTCCGGCCCCATCACCTCGTGTGCCAGCTTCAGCGGCGCCTCGTAATTCATACCGCTGGTCGTAATATAGAAATTGTCGTGAAAGTACTGACTTGGCGGCTTGTTCAATTTCCGCCGCGGCGGGTTGATACCCTGGAATAGAGCGATTTTCTTATCTATTCTGGGCAGCCAGAAAGGTAACCCTTCACCCATGTGGCCGAGGACAATTTTCAACTTCGGATAATCGTCAAACACGCCGCTGAGGATAAGACGCAGGGCGTGCAGGCTGGCGTCCATCGGAAAGCCGAACGCGGCGGCTTCAAGACCAAAGTACTTCTGGAAGGGGCCCACCATGTCCGGCGCCGGGACGCGCGGGTGGATGTACACGGGTACGTTGAGATCCTGGGCTGTTTGAAAGATGCCCCAGTATTTTTCTTCATCCAGAAACTCACCCTTGGTGTGGGAATTGATCAGCACACCTTTCATACCCAGTTGGGTGACGGCGCGGTGTAACTCGCGCTGGGCGTTCTGCGGGTCCTGGGGCGCAATGGTGGCCAAACCGGCAAAACGGGTCGGGTGGGCCCTCACGGCGGCAGCCAGGCGTTCGTTGATCGATTGGGCCAGCGCGGTACCCTGAGCCGCCGGGTAAACCTGTACGCCCGGTGATGTCACCGAGAGTACCTGCATGGCGATGCCTGCCGCGTCCATGGCTTCCAGGCGCTCGTCACCCAGATCCATCATACGTTTCATGCCTAACGCGCCGGGTGCGCCAATGGCTTCCTTCAGCATGCCCCACAGTCCCATGGAATCCATCAACGTGCCCCAGAACTGTGTAAAACCGGGTTCGTCCGCAGGTTTGTCAGCCAGCAGCTTGCGCTGCGCATCCATTAACTCAGGCGTGGAAAAAGCTTCTTCAACGGCGATCCGCTTGAAGGGTCTGTTTACCGTCTCTGGATCAATGCTCTGGCCCAACGCGCGGGCACCGATCAGGGTAGAGCCGCCCAGGGCGGTGTGCATTAAGGTCCTTCGGTTTATAGCCATGTCATGTCTCCGGTTAAGGTGCGGCCGGCCCAGCGGACTGCGCGGACGGCGCGGGCTGATGGGTTGAGTGAGCTGCCGTTTCAGCGAGAAATTGCCTTATCGCCCGATTGGTGGATTGGGGGTTTTCCAGGTGGAAAAAATGATTGGCCTGCACAAACTGCACCCTTGCGTCGGGTACATAGTCCGCTGCATGGGCATACTCTTCGGGATGCTGGCCTTTGTCGTACCAGCCCTGCAGAAGCAGCGTGGGCATATCCATGGATTTGAACAGGTAACTGTGCCGGTCGGCCAACTCTGTTTCGAAGTTTGTGGTGGCAAAGTATTTGCGCAGGGCCTGCGCGGTGCCCTGGAAGCGAAACTCGTAATCCAGCCGCTGCAGGGTGGCTGGACTGAGGTTCGAAGGGAACCATCCGCAATAGAGCACCGTGACAAAGTTACGTGCGCTGAACATCCCCTCACCAAATCTGGTTTTCATCAGAAAATGCGGCGGCTTGGGTTTGCCGTGGGGTTCGTTAAACGACTGCTGCATGCGCACGTAGCGCAGAATTCTGCCTTTCAGCGCGGCTACGTGGGTCATGTGGTCTGTTAACACCGCGCCGCGGTCGTGACCGGCCAGGTTGAAGCAGTGAAGGCCTAACTGGTCAGCCAGTTCGGCGACTTCCGCCGCCATGGCGGGATTGGTGTAGTCCAGGTTCAGTCTTTTGTCCGACTGCCCGTAACCTTTCATATCTATCGCTACAACGTAGTAGTCGGCGCACAGGTCAGCGATCTGATGATGAAACGCCCACCACGACTCCGGCAACCCGGGTACAAAAATGAAAGCCTCGTTGCCGGGATCTCCGGCGGTGACCAGATGATAGACCCCGCCGCTGGTTTCCGCATACCAGTGTGTCACCTCCACATCGCCGTGCAGATATTCTATTTCGCCGTGCAGATTGGCCGTATGCGGAGGTGGGGTGACCGCCGGATACCGCATGTCAGCGGCCATCCGGGCCGACGGTGTGGCTCTGCCCCGGTGTGAATAAGGAAACAGCATGCCGCTGATGCCGTTCAGCAGCACTGATAGCGGATGAGCGGAAACCGGCAAGCGGTAGCGTAACCATGCTGCAGCGGCCAATGCGGCGAGGACGAGGCTGAATTCGGCATAAATCATGTCATCACTCGAATTTGAACTCTGAGTTATAATTGCACTATAATGCAAATATGCGGAATATTGCAAATATAGATATGTGAGGTGAAACGGAAATGCTGATTCTGAGTGTGGGGGTGATGCTGTTGGGGGGCAGCCTGGTCTGGTTCTGCCTGGAGCGCCGGAGGCGGGTCACGCACCCGATGGCGGGCGGCATTCACAGGCAGACTGAGATTCCTCACCAGCAGGAGTTTGAGCTATACCACAACGATTTCTCACTGTGTTCAAAAAAGGTCAGGGTCTGTCTTGCCGAGCTGGGGATTCCCTTTCGGGCGCACCATGTGGAGTTGATTGAAACGGGTGCGTATCAGACGATCCGTCCCGCGTTCCTGGGCGTGAACCCGGCCGGCATTCTGCCGGTGCTGGTTCACAACGGCCACCCGGTGTATGAATCCCACGACATCATTGCTTACCTGGCGGGCAACAGCAGTTCTGGAGTGCGGTTGGTTCCCGGGGACCACCAACACAGAGCGGTCATGGAGCGGTGGAAAACGTCAGCCTCCATCATTGGCGAAGATCCTCTGGCGGATCTGGAGTCCAATGCCGCGGCGTGCGTATCGGTTCTGACATTGCCGCTGTTTGCGGCAACTATCCAGGCGATTCCCATTCACCGCATTCTTGAAGGTGTGCTGTTTCACCGTATCCGTGCCCGCGCGCTGATGTTCCTGACACTCAAAGTGCTTGGGCTCGGCGGCATTTACCGGGTGGGCAAGCTGGTCAGCAGTGTGCGCCAGGCAGAACGTTCGTTGCGACGTCACCTGCAGCTGCTGGACGAGCAGCTGGCTGACCGGCGTGCCTGGATTGTAGGAGACCAGTTCACCTTAGCCGACGTCAGTTGGATGGTTTTGTTTGATCGCCTGGTGGAGGCGGATTGGCATGAACAGTTGTTTGCGGACGGCCGTTACCCCAACGTTGAGGGTTATTGGCACCGGCTGCAGCAACGCAGCGGATACGTGGAGGGTGTGGAGGGTTACCGGCACCCGGTTGTGGCAGCGGCTACCTTGATGATTCAACAGCGCAAGCGCAGTGATATGCGCTTTCTCGCGGCGGGCTGTTAGACTGCGCCCGATGCACGTACCCAGAGCAGAATTAACATGGCGGAACTAGCGGCGGAAGACAAAAAACCCAACCGGATGCAGCGGCGGCGCCTTGCCACGCGGGCCAAGCTGCTGGATGCGACGCTCAAGCTGGTACTGAAAAAAGGCATCGACAAAACCACAATGGATGACATCACCGAAACCGCTGATCTGGGCAGGCGCACCTTGTACTACCACTTCTCCAGCAAAGAAGAGTGCATCCTGGCAGCGGTGGCGGTGCAATACGAACGGCATGCGGCCATGGCGGAACGCGCGCTATCGGACTCACCGGACCCGGCGGTAGTGGTCGCGACCCACGGCCGTGCGGTCCTGTCCGGGCTGGTGGAAGAACCTGTGACCAGACGTCTGGTGGACTATCCCAAACTTCTGGCTACGGCCTTACAGCAGGCGATCAGCGAATTTGCCCTGCGCGATATTAATGCGGGTATAGAGCAGGGGCGGTTTCAGCGGTCGATGAGTGAGCAGCTGCTGAACAGCATTCTGATCTGGTCGCTGGTGGGTTTGTTGATTGAGTGTCATGAGCTGAATTTGAGCACCGATGAGCTGATGTCAGCTTATGCGATAACCGTTTTAACCAACCTCGGCATCTCCCGGGAAGAGGCCATAGAGCTGAATGAGCAGGCAGCCGCTGACCTTAAACGGGTGCAGCGGCAGTGACGGTGCTGTTGAACACTTGAAGTAAATTGCAAAATTATTAATTGAACAAGGTTCATTTTATAGCTGAACGGTGGTAGAGTGTGTCCATCTTGTGAAATATGGATAGCCGCACCAATGTCTGAAAGCGTTAAACAACCTGTTCAAAAAGTGACCGTCGACCGCAATTTTGCGGAGAAATTTATGTGTGCTGTGGATGCACCGATGGATTACGGTGTGTACCAGCTGTTTCACGAATGGTGGGAGCAGGCGCCCCAGGAGGCCATCGACGCTTACCAGCGGGAATTGGATGACATTCCCGGGCTGAAAGATTTTATTGCCCGGGGGTTTATCTCCGAGCCGCTGTCTCTGGAGCGTTTGCGCCGCTGTAAACCCGGCACCCTGGGCCACGGGTATTATGAATTTGTGGTCAACAACAACCTGGAAGCCAACCTGGGTGTCAATTACCGGCAGTTTAACGAGCAGTTGCATGAGTCCGGCAAACTGGACCGCCTGCCGGCGGACATGAGCTATATGATGGTACGCGGTTTCCAGATCCACGACTTTCAGCATGTATTAACCGGGTACGACTCCAGCCCGCTGGGCGAACTGGCGCTGGCCGCTTTTTACCTGGCGCAGCTGCGCTTTCCCTATCATGCGATGCGCATGGCGGTCACCACCGCACACATGGCATACATGAATCCCGGCATCACTACCGCTGCCATGGATGCCATCGTCGACGGCTGGGCATACGGCCGCGCCGCCGCCAACCTCAACGTCGATATCTGGGAAGATGAAATCGACACACCGCTGGAAGAGTTGCGCGGCCGCTTTAACCTGCGCCGGCAGGAACAAGCGGCTTAAGCCATCCGCCCGACTTGCGCATTGCCGCCAGATTGGCAACATAAGCCCGACGTAGAACACGCCGGGCTTATGGGGAGTGTAGCTGATGCTGGGGATGTACAAGGTTCTGGATCTTACCGATGTGCGCGGGGAACTGGGCCCGATGTTGCTGGGGGATCTGGGCGCGGATGTGGTTAAGGTTGAACCGCCCGGCGGCAGTGCCGCGCGGCGTGAGGCGCCCTTTGCTGACGACGGCAACGGTGCGCCGCGCAGCCTGTCTTTTCAAGCTTTTAACCGTAACAAACGCTCCATCACCCTGGACGCGCAGCAGGCGGCGGACCGGCAGACGTTAAACGCGCTCATTCAGCGCAGTGACTTTTTGTTTGAGTCCCATCCGGATGGGCCGTTGGCAGCCTTTGACGTGGACTTTGCCGCGGCGCGGGCTTTGAATCCGCGGCTTGTCTACGTGCGCTTGTCACCCTTCGGCAGCACCGGGCCTTACGCCGGCTACCAAGCCAATGATCTGGTGCTGGCGGCCATGGGCGGGCCGGTTTCCATTCAAGGTGTGCCGGAGCGGCCGCCGCTGCGCTTGAGTGTGCCCCAGGTGTGGCGCCATGCCGGTGCGGAAGCGGCTGCCGGCGCCATGGCGGCGCACCGGCGCATGCAGCAGACGGGAGAAGCCCAATTTGTTGATCTTTCCGCGCAGAGCGTGATGACCTGGACCATGTTGAACGGCATGCTGGCGCACCCCATCCAGGGCTTTGACTTTCAGCGTAACGGCGCCAGCCTGGTGGCCGGGGATATGCGCATCGACATGGTGCATGCCTGCGCTGACGGTTACGTACTGGCGCTGCCCAGCTCCCAGGTGCTGTGCGGCTGCCTGCCCTGGCTGATAGAAGAGGGCCTGGCGGACGCCTCCCTGCAGGATACGGATTGGCTGGCCTATGACGACACCATGCGCGAAGCCAACGATGAGGTTTTTAACATTCCCCAGGGGGTGGCGCTGTTAAAAGCCCTGTTTGAACGGCATTCGAAACAGGCGTTGTTCGAGTACGGTCTGGCCAACAATATCACTCTCGCGCCGGTTAATACGCTGCAGGAGTTGCTGGCCATGCAGCAACTGGTGGAGCGGGAGTACTGGCACCCGCTGCCTGACACGGAATCGGCGCAAGTACGTTCGCCGGGCTTGTGGGCCAAACCCTCGGTGGCGGGCATGTCGGTGCGCGGGAACGCGCCGGCGGCCGGTGAACACAGTGATGAAATCCGTGCTGAGCTGCAGACGGCCGCCCGGGCGGACGCCGCGCAGGCGACTGCTGAAGGCGGCAGTCTGCCGTTTGCGGGGCTGGTGGTGGCGGACTTTTCCTGGGTGGGTGTTGGCCCCATCTCCACCAAATACCTGGCCGATCACGGTGCGCACGTGATCCGGGTGGAATCCGAGACGCGCCCGGACGTGTTGCGCGGCGCGTTGCCGTTCAAGGATATGGAGCCGGGTCTGGACCGCTCACAATTTTACGGTGACTTCAATACGTCCAAACAAAGCCTCACCCTGGATATGAAAAAGCCGGAGGCCATCGAAATTGCCAGAAAGCTCATCAGCAAAGCGGACGTGATGGTTGAAAGTTTTGCCCCCGGCGCCATCAGCCGCATGGGGTTGGGTTATGCAGACGTAAAACAGTTGAACCCCTCAATTATAATGGTCAGCACCTGCCTGATGGGACAGACCGGGCCGGCGGCGCAGGTTGCCGGATACGGCTATCATGCCGGCGCCATGGCCGGGTTTTACGAGGTCACCGGGTGGCCTGACCTGTCGCCCAGCGGCCCCTGGCTGGCTTATACGGACACCATCGCGCCGCGCTTCGTGTCTGTGTTGCTGGCCGCGGCGCTGGACCGGCGGCGGCGTACCGGCGAAGGCTGTTTCCTGGATGTGGCGCAGATCGAAACCGCGCTGCACTTTCTCGGCCCGGAACTGCTGGATCTGCAGCTGAACGGGGTGGCAGCCACCCGCATGGGTAACCGTTCCGCCATTGCCGCTCCCCAGGGCTGCTACCCTTGCCTGGGGGAAGACCGCTGGTGCGCGGTAGCCGTGGATACGGAGGAACAATGGCAGGCGTTGTGCCGGGTCATTGAGCGGCAGGACCTGTGTACCGAACGGCTCGCGGACCACAGCACCCGCCTGCAGGCGCACGACGAGATTGATACGGCGATCAGCGCCTGGAGCACAAGCCGGGATGCGTATGACGTCATGTCAACACTGCAGGCGGCAGGCGTGCCGGCGGGGGTGGTGCAGCGCAGCAGCGACCTGATTCAGGACCCGCAGTATGCGCACCGCAAGTTTCACCGCTACATGGAGCACAGCGTTATGGGCAACGTGCCCTACAGCGGGCATCAATATGTGATTGAAGGTTACGGCAACGGCCCGCGCGCGCCGGCGCCGGCGCTCGGGCAGCACAGTTTTGAAATCCTCAGCGGCCTGTTGCAGATGGGTGATGAAGAAATTGCTGAGAGTTATGCCAGCGGCGCTGTCAGCTGATACCGAACTCAGCAAGAATTTCTTCGCCGTGTTCGCCTAAACGCGGCGGCGCCTGATACAAGCCGGTAGGCGTGTTCTTGAACTTGATCGGGTTGCCGGCAATGGCTAGTTCCGGATTATCGCCGGGCGGCTGAAAACTCTGCAGCATGTCCCGCGCCGCCATATGCGGATCGGCAAAAACCTCCGCCATGGTATTGGCCGGCCCACAGGGTACTTTGCCGCCGATGGCGTCGAGGATCTGCTGCTTGCTCAGGGTTTCGGTCCAGGCGGCAACCTGGGCTTCGGTGAAATCCTGGTTTGCTGAACGCTTGGCGTTAGTGGCGGTGCGCTCGTCGTCAATGAGCTGCGGGCGGCCCATGGCTTCGCAGAGAATTTTCCAGTGGTGTTCCACCGGCGCGGCAATGGCGATGCGGCCGTCTTTGGCCGGAAACAGGCCAAACGGCACCAGCACCCGGCGTCCGGGCTTGCGTTGTTTGCCAGTCAGGCCAAAAGCCGTAACGTTGGATTTCAGCAGGGTGACAACGCTGTCGTACATGGCCACGTCCACAAAATCCCCCGCACCGGTCTGTTGGGCTTTGACAATGGCGGAGACCAGGCCCAGCGCCATCAGGGTGCCGGGGTAGATGTCCGATATGGCCACCGGGAACAGGTCGCCGGTGGCTTCAACAAGTCCGCCGACGCTCTGACCGGCAACGTCCAGGCAGGGCCAGTCCGCATAGGGGCTGGCGCCGGTTCTGGGATCGCCATAACCGCGCACCGTGGCGTAGACAATGGCCGGGTTGCGCGCACTGATCACTTCATAACCCAGGCCCAGCTTGTCCATTACGCCGGCGCGCATATTCTCCACCACGGCATCCGCCTGTTCACACATGCGCAGCAGAATTTCCCGGTCCCGGGGCTGCTTGAAGTCCAGGCAGATGCTGCGTTTGTTGCGGTTTACCGAAGCGAACGACATGCCGTAGTCGGCGCCCTTGCCGCTGTGTTTGTGGGCATGTTCGTAATCCGGCGGGTAGGGGGCCACGGTGCGGAAGCCGTCGCCGTTGGGCGGTTCCACTTTGATCACATTGGCGCCCAGGTCCGCCAGCAGCACCGTGCCAAACGGCCCGGCGTAAGCCATGGAACAGTCGATGATGGTGATGCCGGCCAGCGGGCCGCGGCGTTCTGTGTCAGTCATAGTTGTCTCCCTTTGTCCTCTCTTGCAGCCTGCGGGTCAGTTCAGGGCGGGTGCCAGTTTTGCGTAAACTTCAGCCAGATAATCCAGCATGGCATCCACGCTGCGGTAGCCGTGTTGGAAGATGGGCACGCAGTCGATAGACGCCTGGTCAAAGCCCAGGGCTTGCAGTTCCAGCGCCCGCTGCAGCAGCAGTTCCGGGTCGGCAAAAAAGCGTTTGCGCTGTTCTTTGTTCAACGGCCCCGGCGACAGCGACATCTGCAGGCTGATGGAGTCCGGGTCGCGCTGGTATTCTTCAGCGTAACGCCGCAAATCCGCGATGCGCGTTTCCAGCGGCGCATCGCCGGGCGCGTTCATGGCCATCCAGCCGTCACCCAGCCGCGCCACGCGTTTCAGTGCCGGTGTTTTTGTGCCGCCAATCCAGATGGGGATTTTATGCCCCTGGGGCGGTTTCGGCTCCATGGCAATCTCGTCGATCTGATAGTGCCTGCCCTGATAGTTCACATGTTCGTGTTGCCAGTATGCACGCAGGATCTCGATGCATTCGTCCATGCGGCTGCCGCGGCTGGCAAAATCTTCCCCCAGAGCCTCGTATTCGGAGGCCTGCCAGCCGGTGCCCACCCCCAGCCGCATGCGCCCGGCGGACAGCGTGTCCAGGCTGCTCACCTGTTTGGCGACCAGGGTGGGATGGCGCTGAGGCAACACCAGCACCCCGGTACCCAGGTGAATGCGGCGGGTTAACGCGGCGGCAAACGCCAGCACGGTAAACGCTTCCATGATGGGCATCTGCGGGCTGTAGAAAGGTTTCGGCCGGGACTCCGTGGGATAACCCATGACCACGTGGTCAAACATGTCCAACTCGTCAAAGCCGATATCCTCGATGCCGCGGATCAGTTTGCTGACACCGTCCGGACCTTCGCGGTACATGACGCTGGGGAATACCACCGAGATTTTCATGAATTGAACCCTCCACTGCGAAATACAGGATCATAACGCCAGGGGCGGAATTTTCCGCCCCCGGTGCGCCCGGCGTACCCCGGCTGGGAACCGCTCAGTTGAAAAAGTATCTGAACTCCACACCGATGCGCCGGCCTTTGGCCAGGCCCGCCAGATGGGCACCGTCAACCAGGTTGATTTCGGTGCTTTGGGTGTAGATGGCATGGTCCGTCAGATTGCGGCCGTAAACGGAAAGCTCCCAGCTTCCGCCCTGGGGAATCAGGGCAATGTTGGCGTCAATGGTATCAACGCTGCCGCGGCTGGCGGTGTTGTCGTTGTTGAACACGCTGTCCCGGTGGGTGTACAGCAATTGCGACGACACATTAAAGTTGCCGATCTGCATATCGTGCAGCACGCCGAAGTTGTACATCAGCTCCGGTGTATTCGGCAGTTCCAGGCCAAAATCGGTCTGGTCGATGACCCCGTCCGCGTTCAGGTCAGCGTCCACTTCCTTGTACTCGCCGTCGTTCATGCCAATGGCATAGGTCAGGGTCAGGGCGTCGGTGATAAACGCGCGGCCGTCCAGTTCAATACCGGTAAAGCGTGCCTTGGCAACGTTATCAGAGGTCTGCGACAGATCCGCCGCCAGTGCCACCCGCTGCAGATCGGTTGCTTCCAGTACAAAAAACGCGGCATTCATGCGGAAGCGCTCGTTCACATCCCACTTCAGGCCCACCTCAATCTGATCCATGCGCTCCTCATCCACCGGGATGCGGTCGTCCGCCACGTTGGAGCGGCGCAGGCTGAAGTTGCCGGCGCGGAAACTGCGCGAAACGCTGCCGTACAACATGGCATCATCGTTCACATCCCAGGTCACGCCGAAGCGGTAAGACAGGTTGCTCCAGTCGTCGCTGTTTTCCAGATCGATGATGCAGGTGCCGTCGCCGACAACAAATCCGCAACCGACAAACCTTTGTGAACCTTCAAAAACCCGGTTGTTGTTCAAGGCGTGGCTGGCGGTTGATTTTTCTTCATCGGTCCAGCGCAGGCCGGCGGAAACCGTGACCGCTTCTGTTACCTGGTAGTCCACGTTGGCGAATACCCCCCAGGTTTCGGAGTCCTGGGTGCCCCCGCCGCTGCGGTTCATCCAGGTAGGCGCGGTGTTGATACGCAAAGACTGGTTGGTCTCACTGGCCAGTTCCACGTCCAGATAATACAGGCCGGTGGTGAGGTCGATGTCGCCGAAGGTACCAAAATAGCGCAGCTCGTTGCTCCAGTGTTCCACTTCGTTGCCGCCCCAGGCCGGAAAGGTTGGCGCGCTGGTACCGTCGATGTCCCCCTGGGAGGTTTGCCGCAGATCGCGCCAGCCGTAGATGTTGGTGATTGTGCCGTCACCGAACGCTACATCAATGGTAGTGGTAAAAGTTATGGAATCCACCTCCTGCTCGAAGTAGTGGTCCAGTACGTCACAACTCGGTCCGACTTCAAAACCCCGGCAACTGCCCACCATGTCGGTGGCAAAGTCCAGGCTGCCCTTGTCGAACTGGCCGAGGCTCATGTCCGGACGGCCGAACTCTCTACCGCTCTGGCGGTCGTGGGACTGGTTGATCAACCCGGTGCCGTCCTGGTCGAAGTACTCGTACTGCAGCAGAAAATTCACTGAGTCGGTGGCGTCCCAGGAAAGGGCGCCGCGCAGAATGGTTACCTCGTTTTCACCCCAATCGCTGCCGTCGAACTCGTTTTCAAACCAGCCGCTGTCGTCGTTGCGGTATACGGCCAGCTTGCCGTTTAAGCCTTCGGTGAGCGGGCCTGTTACAGTGCCGCTGAAGGTGACGTCTTCTCCGGTGCCGCGGAAACCGCTGTCCGCGCGCAGGCGGATGTCCGCTTCAAACTCATCGGTGGGTTTTTTGGTTGTCACCAGTACCGCGCCGCCGACTACGTTGCGGCCCTGCAGCACCCCCTGCGGGCCGCGCAGGATTTCAATGCTGGCGAGGTCGAAATTGTCGAACACGGTACCCTGGCCGGTGGGGTTGTAGACGCCGTCAACAAACACGCCCACGGTAGGGTCAACCGATAGAATAGAGCTGGTCGGGGTGACGCCGCGGATACTGAAAAAGGCGGTACCCTGGGTAGTAATGGGTTGCAGGTTGGCGTTTGGCGCCAGGAAGGCAATATCGGACAGATCCTTGAACTTCAAGGCATCCATCTGTGATTCACCAATTGCGGTGATGGCAATGGGTACATCCTGCACATTTTCCACAACACTCTTTTTTGTGGCAGTTACCACAACTTCTTCAATCAGGCGTTCCCGGGCACTTTCAGCGGATAGCGGCGGTGCCGCACAGCAAACAATTACAGCGAGCGAAAAAAGTCGCGTTTTCATCATATCCTCTCCAGTCTGGTTTCCCTCTTCAGGTGTCTGTTAAGTCGCTTATTTGTTCTGGTTTATTACTTAGTGGTTGGTTAAGAAATATTATGGGGGTCTAAACTCCTCTTGATTGGGTTATTGATTTACTCAGGTAGTTGCGGGTTGGATCGTTGCAGCGCCGGGGTTGCGCAAATGATCGCGGCATAACGGCGGCAGCCCGTCAGGCAATTCCGCGCGTGTATGGCGCGACCCGTTGCACCGGCCGATCCGGGTGCGTTTGGCATCATAAACCCGGCCGCGGCAACTTTCAATTTATTTAATTAGGATAAATTAAATAACGTACGGGCGGCGCCGGCTGTGGGGATGGGGCAAGAGCCCGCAAAGCGGGCTCGGGAATCCAGGTTAGCTGTGGTGATCCGGGGTTGCGGGTTCAGGCCGCCGCGCTGGCCGGCAGGCCCAGGAAGTCTTCAAAGTTGCGGGTATAGAAGTGGTCCAGTTCCGTGTCGCTCGCCTGCACCGCGTCGAGGCTGCGTTCAAAGTCACCAAACGGGTCACGGCCGCCCTCGGGGTGCGGATAGTCGGTGTTGAACATGAGGATGTCCTTGCCCACGTTACGCAGAATCCAGCCGGTGTTTTCGGTGTGCAGGGGTGCCACCCGTACCTGACGCTGCACATATTCGGACGGCTTGATGGAGAGTTTTTTCAGGCCTTCATCAAACTTGCCCAGCAGCGATACCCCCATGTCCAGGTTGGCCAGCGAGGCGGGCAGCCAGTTGGCGCCCAGTTCGACCATGCCGATCTTCAACTGCGGGAACCGCTCCAGCACACCATCGTAGATCATGCAGGTCAGCCAGCGTTCAATGGAGTGGTGTACCACCGGCAGATCTTTGGGCCGGGTGGTCTCCAGGTTGGATGCGCTGGCTGCCAGTTCCCGGTCCGCGCCGGTGTTCATATAGTCTTTTGGCATATTCTGGCCGCTGCCGATATGCAGGGTGACCGGCACCCCGGCTTCCTGCAGCTTTGCCCAGACAGGATCGTAAGCTACGTGGCTGGGGGCCCGGCCTTCGATGGCGTCGGAACCGAACCACAACGCGCTGATGCCCAGGTCCAGGGCGGTTTGCAGGGAAGTCAGCGCCAGCGCCGGGTCTTTCAGAGACAGATAACCCACCGGCAGCAGACGCGCATCGTCCGCGCAGAAGTCAGCCATGCCCCGGTTTAAAGCGTCGCAGCCGCCGTAGACCACCTGCGGGTCCTGGTGGCGGGCAAATCTGGATGCCGCCAGGGTGGGGAACACCAGTTGCGTGCTGAGACCGATGATATCCAGGCATTCGCTGCGTTCCTTTTTATCCGTGGCGCCGTAAGCCAGCCACTGATTCAGCTTGCCTTTGTGTCCAAACAGATTGCTTTTCAACTCCTCGGTCAGGTCCGGGTCTTCACCGGCCAGGCGTTGGTTGGCCTTGTCTATAAGCGGATCCAAGATCGGCAGGTCCAGCGAAAATACGCCCGGCAGCAGGTTTTCTTTTACGTAGTCTGTTGCATAAGTTTCCAGCCATCCGCGGGATTCGATGATGTGGCTGTCAGCATCATGGACGATGCGGCCTGCACGATGGGACATGGCGTTCACCTCACTTCAGCGTTATTTAAGAGTGTCTATAATAAGATAATGGAAAACGCCCGGCGCCGTCAACCGGTATCGGCAAGCGCCTGTTGGGACCGTACCCGGGGCTGCTGCTGACGGCTGCGCAACTGCTTCAGGATCTGTGCATGTCTGTCGCGGTTGAGGCTGTAGCTGGCATAGAAGAAGATGGAGATGCCCGCCGCCGCCGCCATGATGGGGCCCGCTGCCAGGCCCAGGCGGAATATTACGTCCGGGTCCACCTGACCGGGGACGGCATCAAAGGGCATGCGTACAAACCAGTCCAGCATGCCGCCGGCAATAAAGTGCCCCACGGAGCTGGACAGCTTGGCAAAAAACGCCCGGGCGGAGTAAAACAATCCTTCTTCGCGCTCGCCGGTAGCCAGTTCGTTTTCGTCGATAACGTCGCCGATCATCGACAGCACCGCCACCCCGGCGACACCGAGGCTCATCAGAAACAGGAATGTGTTGCCCATGAGCAGGGGCAGCAGAAGATTTGAGTTGTTGTCCGGGAACCAGCCCAGCAGGCGCAGGTCGATGACCAGTTGGGAAAACACCACCAGGCCGATGATGGCCCCGGTGAGCACCGGCCGGCGGTCGAATTTCTGCATCAGCCTGGGCGCAATCAGCGCACCCAGCACCACCCCGGGCAGCCCGGCCAGGCCGATCCAACGGATATCTTCCGCGGCCAGCTCCCAGAAATAGGTGTTAACAAAGATGCTGAAGGTTTCAAACAGGCTGCTGGATATCATAAAAAAGAAAAAGCCCAGCAGCAGGAACAGGTAGTTGCGGTTCTTCAACGTGCTCACCACCTTGCGGAAAAACAGCCACAAAGACATGGGCTCCAGCTCCCCCGGCGGCCGGCTGAGGTTTTTACCGCGGCTGAAGGTACCCAGGGCGCACACCGAGACGCTGATAAAAATCAATGCGCCGGCAAACAGTGACAGCGGCCCGTAGGAGGCGGCCAGCAGGTGGTTGGCGGTCATCGCGCCGGTAGCCCCCGGGCTTTCTCCGTTCAGGAAATACGTCCAGGCGAGAAAGCCGAACAGGGCGCCGGTAGCATAGCCGAGAATGGCGTTCATGCTGAACAACTGGGAGCGCTCGTGCTGGTCGCGGACGATCTCGCCACCCAGAGCCAGATGGGGAATAGTGTACAGGGTCAGGCAGAAGCGGCTCAGGGTGGTCCAGAATACCAGCCACCCAAACAGGGCGAGTTCGTTGGCCAGCAGACCGGTATCGTCTTTCTGCAGCAGGCTTTCCGGCGGATTGAAGATACACCACAGCGCCACGGCCAACGGCAGCGGCGCGGTAAACAGGAACGGATGGCGGCGGCCCAGGCGCGACCGCCAGCGGTCCGAAACGATACCTACCGTGGGGTCCGAGATGGCGTCCCCCACCAGCGCAACCAGAATGGCCGTGCCGATCAAAGCGTTGGATAAACCCAGGGCCTGATTGTAAAAGATGCCCATGAAGGTATTGAACATACCCAGATAGACCAGTTCGCCGACGGCGCCCACGCCAAAGGCGAAGCGGGTCCGCAGCGGCAGCGGACCGCTGGCGGTGGTGTTCAAAGTCAGGTTTCCCGGGTTGCGATCTGTTTCAGGCCCGCCATTACATAAGCCAGCGCAACGTCGATGGCTTTGTCACGGGGCATTCTGCCGAGGGCGGCGTACTCAGCCGCGGCTATTGAAGCGCCCGACGACATGCGCACGACCAGCTCAGCCTGGATTTTGGTCAAGCGGTAGTTGGTGGCGGTGGCGCGCACCAGAAAACGGGCCACTTCGCGGCCGTGTTTGCTGCTGCTTTCGTGAATGGCTTCGACAATTTCCGGCTGGCTGTCGAGGATGGGAATAATATTGCCCGGCGCGTAGTGGTCAAAATTGCTGGTAATAAATATCCGCACCACCTCCTCAAAACTATCCGCCGCTGCCACCGCGGCGGTCAGATTATCCGCATAGGCGGTGTATTCCCGGGTCAACAGCTCGCGCAGCGTAGCCTTGCGGCTGGAGAAATAGTTGTACACCAGCGGGCTTGAAACCCCCGCGGTGCGCGCCAGCGCCTCCATGCTGAAGCTTTGCAGGCCCTGCTCCAGAATCATCTGTTTGGCGACACTCAGTAACTGTTTTTTGCGCGCCTCGGGGGTCAGCCGGGTGCGGGTTTTCGGAGAAGGATTCATAAATCAACTATACCGTTATTGTTGACACTATTAAATAGCAACGTTATTTTAGGGGTACTCAAATAGCGAGCGGGTCTCGCGATTCCTGGAGAGAGCTTAAATGAGTACGTTGAACAGATTACGCCGGCTGGGTGTGTGCATGCTTTTGCTGGTCTGGGTTGCCCCGGTGGCTGCCGAAATTGAAGAGATTGTTGTTACCGCGCGCAAGACGGAAGAATCATTGTCGGAGTCACCGGTAGCGGTATCGGTGCTGGATGGGGAGTTTTTCTCCGACGGCGGCATTAACACCATCAACGAACTGGTGCGTTTTGTGCCCGGACTGGATCTCACCCCCATCAATACCACCCGGGCTACCGGACCCAAGGTGCGCGGTATATCCACGTTCAGTTTCAGTGACGGCTTTGAATCCAGCGTGGCCACGGTGGTGGACGGCGTGGTGATGGGACGCGAAGCGCAGGGATTTTTTGACCTGTACGGCATCGAATCCGTGGAGATTCTGAAGGGGCCCCAGGGTACCTTGTTTGGTAAAAACGCTTCAGCCGGGGTGATTAACGTACGCACGCTGGCTCCGGAATTTGAGCACGGCGGCGGTGTTGATCTTACCTACGGTTCCTTTGATGAGGTTCTGGCCCGGGGCACGGTGACCGGCGGGCTGATTGAGGACACCCTGGCTTACCGCCTGTCCGGCAGCATTAACCAGCATGACGGCAAAATCGACAACGTGCTGCCGGGTGAAGATGACATCAACGACAAAGACACCTGGTCGCTGCGCGGCAAGTTATTGTTCACCCCCAACGATAACTTCCAGGCGACCCTGATCACGGACTATGTGGAAGAAGACAACCGCTGCTGTCTGCCCACCTACCGGGTCATCGGT
This sequence comes from Pseudomonadales bacterium, assembly GCA_028279305.1. Taxonomy (GTDB): domain Bacteria; phylum Pseudomonadota; class Gammaproteobacteria; order Pseudomonadales; family Azotimanducaceae; genus UBA4421. Next base: position 9,342 of record JANQOA010000389.1, on the reverse strand, counting down.
CCGCCCACCCCGGCGGTGCTGTTTGCCTTGAATTCCCCGGTGCTGCAGTTGGCGGATGCGCTGGCGGCGTTGGGCATCGAGGGTGGTGAGGACAACCGCGACGTGGCGGTGGCGGATTCGCGCATATTGCAGGAGTCCGAAGCATACGGGACTTCATTGCAGATGGACTTCGGTACCAGTTGGGGAGAGGTGACCTCCATCACCGCGTGGCGGCGCTGGGAGATCGACGAGTTTAACGAAGCGGACGGGCTGTCGAACTCCGATGTGAACAACCGCAACGGCACCCGCAGCGACAGCACCCAGTTCAGCCAGGAACTGCGTCTCAGCGGTCAGATCAACAACAACATCGACTTTGTGTCCGGTATCTTTTATTTCAACCAGGAACTGGACGCTTTCGGCCGGGTAGATGTGGAGTTTGCCCTGCCGTTCCCGCCGTTTTTTAACGTATCCACAGCCGTGGATCGCAGGGTGGAAAACGAAAGCGCGGCGGTGTTCGGCGAATTCACCTTTAACGTCAGTGAAGATTTCTCCCTGATTGTCGGCGCCCGGTACACCTGGGAGGATGTGGAAGCGGATTACTCCCGGGTGGCGTCGCCGATTGGTCCCGGTTTTTTTGCTTCCAACTTCGGTCCGGACCTGGCCGGCTCCCAGCAGGTGGACGACACTGACGTGTCCGGACGCGTGATTGCCCGCTACTTCTGGAACGACAACTTCATGACGTATCTGACCTGGTCCCAGGGTTACAAGGGCCCGGGCATAGACGTGGCGGAAAGTGCCAACGCCGGTTTTCTGGCGGAGCCGGGCGGTCTGCCGGTGCTGGATCCGGAGGTACCTACACTGTATGAATTGGGCGCCAAGTTCCGCTTGCTGGATAACACCCTGAGCTTGAACACCGCGGTGTTTTACCAGACGGTTGAAGATCTGCAGGCCATCGCCACGGATCAGTTTGGTATCGGCCGCAATCTGTCCATTGATGAAATTCTTTCCACCGGCGTGGAGGCGGACCTGATCTGGGTGCCGGCCGGGATTGAAGGCCTGACGGTGACTGCCGGGCTGGGATATCTGGACACCAATATCGAAGACTTCAGCGACCGCCCGGACCTGGAAGACAAGCGCTTCCGCGACGTGCCGCGCTGGACGTATTCCCTCAGCGGCGACTACCGCTGGGCTATCGGCAGCGGCGGTTACCACGCTTTTGTGCGCGGTGAAGTAGTTGGTCAGTCGCGCAAGAACACCAACCTGGATGATGATCCCACCGCGGATGTGGATGGTTATACCCTGGTTAACCTGCGCCTGGGTATATCCAGCCCGGAAGAGCGCTACCGCTTAACCCTGATGGTAGATAACCTCACCGACGAGGACTACCCTCACTTTGTGTTCGGTTCGTCCTATGCGGCGCTGGATAACACCACCCGCGCCCAATTCCTCGGCGACCCGGTGACTTATGCGCTGCAGCTGGCGGTGAAGTTCTGAACGGGCTTTCCCGGCGGGTGGGGTTACCAGGCGTACGCCTCCGGTGCAGCCCCCACCGGCGGGAATATCTCGTCGATGCGGTTTAACACCTCCGCGTTGAGGCGGATGTCCGGCACGTGCATGACGCTGTCCAACTGGTCCAGGTCGCCGGGGCCGATGATGGTGGCGGCAACGCCGGGCTGGTGCAGCAGCCAGGCCAGGGCAACCGCGCCGGGGCTTTGCTGCAGACTGTCAGCCAGCGCCGCAAACGCCTGCAACTGTACCGCGCGGTCAACCGCCGCGGACTGAATGCCGGCACTTTGCCGGCGCCCGCCGCTGCCGCCGCCGCTGCCGGCCAGCAGGCCGCCGGCCAGCGGACTCCAGGGAATCAGGCCCAGGCCGTAAGCCCGGCAGGCGGGCAGCACTTCCAGCTCCACCCGGCGCTCCACCAGGTTGTACAGACTCTGCTCCGCGATCAGCCCGAGTTGCTGCCGCGCCGCTGCCTGTTCGTTGGCCCGGGCAATCATCCAGCCGGGAAAATTGCTGGAACCCACGTAGGTGATTTTGCCCTGTTGAATCAGCCGCTCCATGGCCAGCCAGATTTCTTCAATGGGTGCCGCACGGTCGATGTGGTGCATCTGATACAACTCGATGTGCTCAACCCCCAGGCGTTGCAGGCTGGCATCACAGGCCATCTGTATATGCCGGGCGGATAAGCCGCGGTCGTTGATGTCGTCGGACATGGGTTCGTGCACCTTGGTCGCCAGCACCACGCGCTGGCGCTTGTCCGGCTGCCGGGCCAGCCACCGGCCGAGAATCTGTTCGGTTGTGCCCACGCCCAGTTCGCCGCCGTACTGGTTGGCCGTGTCGATAAAGTTGATGCCGGCGTCCACCGCTTTGTCCAGAATGCGGAACGCATCATCAGCCGGCGTACGCGGGCCGAAGTTCATGGTGCCCAGACAGAGTTCACTGACCTGCAGCGCTGACTTGCCGAGATTTCGATAACGCATATATACCTCCTGTAGTTGGGTGGCCGGTGGGGTCAGGGCGCCCGCAGGGTGGTGCCGGTGTCAAGGGTTTCGCTGCTGTCCAGCACGCTGTGCGCAACCAGTTCCTGGGCCCGGCTGGAGAGCTTCTTGAAATCGCCATAGGTGATGGAAGGTACCATGGGTTCGCGGAACCAGGGTGCGTAAAACTCCAGGTTGGGGATTGAACGGGTCGCCTCGGACAGGTTGGGGGTGCCGCCGTGCCAGGCCCGGGTATCGCGGATCATGATGCTGCCGGCGGGCACCGGGCACACGGTGCTGAGTTTCATCCACTCCGGCTCAACTCCCAATCCCGGAATCGGCGCCCGGGAATTCTGCGTGCCGGGGATCTGCCGGGTTGGGCCGTTCAGCCTGGTCACGTCCTGGGGCAGGAAATTCACGCAGACGTAAGGGCAGGGCAGGTCGCGCAGGTTGATCTGGCCGCGCGGATCATAAAACGAGCTGAAGGGTGACGCTTCCGCGCTGACCCAGTCGCGCACGTCAGCGTGCAGCCGTTGGTATTCCACGGCGCCGGGCAGGCAGAAATCACCGCTGGCCGCGCGCAGGATGTAATTGGGTGAGCCGAAAATGGCCGTGACCAGGTCCGTTACGGTGGGGATCTGCAGCAGCATCTGCCAGGCGGGCCGGTGCAGCTGACTGCGGGTCATGCTGGAGCCGCCAAAAGAATAACGGTGGGAACCCCGGTTGCCGGCATTGTCCCGGTCCAGGGCAATCACTTCGTCGATCACCTCGCGGCAGCCGTCCGCCAGGATCTCGACCTGCTCACCGTTGAGTACGTCCGCGACCACCACAAATCCATCGCGGCGGAACACTTCCACCACGCGTTCAACATCCGTGGCATTGAGGATCTCCAGGCGCTTGATGCCGCCGTTCGCTTCGATGTGAGCCCGCAGCCGCTCAATGTCCGGGTTGTTCTCCGCAGCCATAATGTCCCCTCTCAATTGTCCAGGAATCACTATTTAAGATAGTCTTAAATAGTGATTCTGGGCAATCGGCAATGAAACTGCAAGCCCGGGCGTCAGGTGCCCGTCAGGTTGAAGACAATGCGTTGTTTGATGCCGTGCACGGCAATGGCGGCACCGTGCATGATGCGCGGCTTGTACTTGTAACGCTTGACGGCCTTCAGCGCGGACTGGTTAAACACGGCGCTCGGGAATGCCTGCACCACCCGCGGCATCACAACCCGGCCCAGTTCATCAACGGTAAATTCCACCAGTACCCAGCCTTCGATACCCCGCTGGGCCGCCCGCGGCGGATAATCCGGCGCCACGGTCAGGAAAGGTAACAGGTCGCCGTCAGCCGGCCCGAGTTCTCTGATTGGATCTTCACCCGCCGGCGGCGTAAACACTGGGCCGGTGACCGGACCCGGGTCGACCGGCAGCGGCAGCGGGGGCGCCGGCGGCGGTTCGATCACATCGGGGGGCTCCGGCGGCAACTCGCGTTTGCTCTCCGCTTCCGGCTCCTTCAGGAGCTTGACCCAGTCCACCGGCAATGGCGGCGGCGGGGGATCTACCGTGCTGCCCTCGTGTTTCACGGCCATTTGCATCAGCGCCAGCAGCACCGCGGTGACTGCTGCGCTCACTGCGATCGACAGGAGATAACGTCCCAGACGGGACGTGCCGGCGGTCTGTGTGGATAACATAGTTAAGCTCCGTTTAAGGGTTGCTTAGTGCCGGGGCTGCGTCCGCGGACGCGGTCCCCAGGCGGAAACTGAAGCGCTTCTGCAATTCAAGCGGCTGAACACTTTGCTGTGTGTGCGAATCCCGGCGGCTGTAGAACGTTTCATAGCGGCTGCCGAGTACCGCCCGCAGGGCAGCCCGGTCGAACACTCCAGGCGGTGCGCTGCTGGTCACCCGCGCCCGGCTGACGCTGCCGTCCCGGTTAACTACAAAGTGCACCCGCACTTCACCTTCAATGGCAGCGCGTAGTGCTTTGCCGGGGTAAATAACCGCGGGCTCCACCTGCGCTGCGGGCAGCGTCCGGCCGGTGGAAGTTGATGGCGCGAGTTCGGTGAACAAATGTACCCGTGCCGCGGCCGGGGCGTTTTCCTGCAGTTGGCTCAGCCGCGAGTACCTGGTGGTGAGTTGATCCGCCGCATGGGTCTGCTGCTGCACCGGCTGAATGCCGGTCAGCCCGATCACGGCAATCAGAATACCGGTAACGCACCAGTACAGCCGGGGTGAATCGATCTGCACCTGCCGGGGTCCGGCAAAGCGGCGTATACGGGTGAGCACGTGGTGGGTGTACATGGCAACCGCGCTGCGGGGGGTGGGGCCGGGCAGGCTGCAGCCGGGTGTTGTATCCTGTTGTCGGCCCGGCAGACAGTTGACCAGCCCTTCAACATAGTTGATGGGTTGCCCCAATAATTCACTGGCCCGATCATCACAGCTTTCTTCCACCACCCTGACAAAATGACTGTGCAGACTGCGCAGCCATGGCATCCACCAATAGACGGCAATCAGCAGCTGGCTCAACAGCAGCCAGCGGTCATCGCGGCGGTTGATATGCACCAATTCGTGAGCCAGAACCGTGCGCAGCGTATTGTTGTCCCATGCCGCCGCGGCATCAGGCAGAATCACCGTGCCGTTTCCGCCCAGGGAAGTGGAACAGGCGCTGTTGCCGAGTTTCAGCGCCGGCACGGCGCAGCTTATGCTGCCGGCCAGTTCCCGCAGATGACGCTGCGCCGGGCCATCAGGGTAGGCCGGTAACGCAGCCAGGTTCCGCAGTTCATGTGCCAGGGATGTAAGACGCCGTGCCAGCAGCAGCACAACCCCCGCAGCCCATACCGCCGGTGCGAGAAAAGGTACTGCCTGCTCCAGGCTGATGACAGGCAGAGAATTGAATGGTACCTGCCAGGTGGCGCCGGCCCAGCTTAACAGCCAGGGCAGGGTGGAGAGTATTGGGATTGCCGCCAGAATCAGAATTCTCAGGGAGGCAGCGTTGCGCGGAAACATCCTGCATGCCATGACAAACAGGATGGAGCACAGCGTAAGACGCAACAGGTCTCGAAGGGTAATCGGCGCGCTCTCGGTCAGCCAGGCAAACTCCATGGTTACGGCTCTTTTGAGCGTTTGATTTTTTCCAACTCCGCCTCAATGGCGGCTATCTCAGCCGGGCTGAGCTTTTGTCCTGCATCCCCCAACAGGTTCACAACGGCGCTGGCCGGAGAACCCTCAAAAAAAGTGTTAATCAGGCGCCGTACCGCGCTGTGTTTGGCATCGTTCTTTGACAGTACCGGCCGGTACACGTACCTGGCGCCGTCCTGCCGGTATTCGATATGGCCTTTGTCCATCAGTTTGCGCAGCAACGCCCGGACTGCGGAGTAGCCCGGGGAGTCGGGCAGGGATTGTTGGATGTCAGCGGCGGAAGCTTCGCTGTGCCGATACAGGATGTCCATGATCTGACGTTCGCGGCGCGTCAGATGGACGTGTTCGCGGTGTACCATGCGCCCTCCCAGTGGGTGCTACTTTTTTAGCACTGTGCTACGTTTTTAGCACGTTGCGACGGCAAGGTCAAGGGGCAGCAAGGTCAAGCGACGGCAAGGTCAAGTGACGGCAAGGTCAAGGGTTGAAACCCGGGCTTTAAATATCTGTTGTACTACTGATCCTGCGCGGACTCTTCGTCTTCTTCGTTGCCGCTGCTTTTTTCCGCGCTCTTGTTGGCCGGCTGAGTCTGCTTGTTACCGTCACCGATGGTTTTGTTGGCGCCGACCTTGACCACGCCGCCGATGGGTACGCTGGCGCCGACGTTTACCCCCTGCATGGCTTCACAACCGCTCAGCAGCAGCGCCAGCACGGCGGGGCAGAGCAGCGCCCGGGCGAGCCCGGCCGGAGCGCGGGAGTAGAGAGGAGGAATGTGCGTTAACGGATTTTTCATGTTAGTTCCGGGCGGTTTGCTGTTGACGTCTTAGGCTTCCTGACCAAGCGTACTGTCCCGCCTGGAACATGAACCTAAACTGAATCGGCCTGTATTCTCTCAGTTGACGGTGGGCATGGGAAGCATTTCATGAGCCCGCCTCAGCCGAGAAACTGAACCGTTTCGTCCAGGGGCGCGCGGTCGGTGCGGGCGCGGTTGGCGGGCACCGCCGGGTCCTCATATCCAAAACTGATGCCGAACATGATCTTTATTTCCGGCGGCAGGTTAAAGACTTCGCGCACAAAGTCCGGGTAGTTGCGCAATGACCCCTGGGCGCAGCTTGCAATGCCGTGGGTGGTCATGGCCAGCATCAGGGTCTGCGCAAACATGCCGACGTCAGAGGCGGTTTGCGTGCCGAAAATTTCATGCATGCCGAAAAAAGCCGCGTGCGGGGCGTCAAAGAATTCGTAGTTGCGCCGCGCCGCCCGGCCGCGCCCGGCGCGGTCTTGCCACTCGATGTCCATGGCACCGTACAGGGCTCTGGCACAGGCGCGCTTGCGGTCCTGCCAGGGGGCGCCGGTGCGGCCGTCGGGGGCATGGTCCGTATGCATCGGCTCACCGGCATCAAAGCGTTGGGTAAATCCCTGGCGCAGGCGTTCGCAGACCGCGCCGGATGCCACGCAAACATGCCAGGGCTGCACATTGGTGCCGGACGGCGCCCAGCGGGCCAGGTCAAAAATCTGCCGCAGCAGTTCGGGTGCCACCGGTGTGGGCAGAAAACCGCGCACTGAATGCCGGCTTTTCACCAGGTGCGTAAAAGACTGGGCCGACGGGGGGGAATTATCTGACATAAGTAAGGGTGCTCAAACCATGAATCAGCCGCATTATGGCACGCGCGCAGCCTGGAACATGGTTGCGTTTTTGCGGTCGAAACTGCATGTCTCAATCCCTGCCGGCCCGCTCAGCCAGTCCCGTGTTTGTGTTGGCGTGGTTCGCCGCGCTCTGCGCCGGGGGCTGTGCCGGTCTGTTCCCGGTGGAGGCGGGTGACTCGCTGCCGCACTTTGCTGAGCAGGCGCCCGCCGAGGGCGCGGCGGCGCCGGATTTTCACCTGCAGGATCTGCAGGGCCGCACGGTGTCGCTGGCGGATGTCACCGGTGAACATCCGCTGGTGGTGCAACTGGGCAGCTATACCTGCCCGGTGTTCCGCTACCGGCGGTTTGATATGCACCCATTACGGGAAAAGTATCAGGACCGGGTGACGTTTCTGGTGGTGTACACCCAGGAAGCACATCCCGTGGGGGCGGTGAGCCCCTATAGGGACGAAGAGTGGGTGCCCTGGATGAACCGGGTCGCGGGTATCCGCAGCGGACAGCCCGGTACCTTTGAACAACGCGCCGACCAGGCACGGTTTGCCCGGCAGGCCATGCAATCCAATGCCCGTTTTCTGGTAGACGGCATGGATAACGCGATCTGGCAGGCTTACGGGCGGGCGCCGTCAGCCGCATTTGTGATCGATCAGCAGGGCCGGGTGGTGTTGCGCCAACCCTGGGTGGAGCCGCGTGAATTGAGTGAGGTGCTGGAGCGGCTGCTGGCGGACTAGTTGCAGCCGCGGCTGGCTTTGCCGGGGTGATTGGGAGACACTTCGGGCCGGGATTCTGATGCAGCAGGGAGCCGTTGCATGCGCTTGATGTTTGTCTTCTCCTTTGTCCTGTCCGCCAGCCTGTTGTGGCCGTTGCAAGGTCTGGCGCAAAGCCATGTGCAACTGATCCTGGACGCCTCAGGCTCCATGTATAACAAGCTCGAAGACGGGCGTTACCGGATTACCGCGGCCAAAGACGTACTGCGGGAGTTTATCAACGGCTTGCCGGAACAGGACCTGAACGTCGGCTTGCGTATATACGGCTCGCAGAAGAGTTCCAAAGAAGACGGTTCCTGCCAGGATTCCAAACTGTTTGTGCCGATGGCGGGCCTGGACCGCACAGCGCTGCTGAACACCGTGCGCGACACCCGCGCCCGGGGCAGCACACCCATTGCCTATTCCCTGCAGCAGGCGGCTGCGGATTTTCCCCGGGATGCCGGCGGCCAGTGTGTCATTGTGCTGGTTACCGACGGCGAAGAGGTGTGCAAAGGTGATGTCAGGGCCAGCGCTGAGCAACTCAAACAGCGCGGCTGCAACATCGACCTGCGTATTATCGGCTTTGATCTGACCGACGCCGCGGTAGCCAGCTTCCAGGGCGTCGGCACCTTTGAGAATGCCCGGGACGCCGGTGAACTGGCTGCAGCTCTGGACCGGGCGGTGGGGCAGGTTGTACACAAAGAGCCGCTGGGTGAAGCCCGCCTGCAGGCAGACGAACAGGTCGGCGCGGGTGCGGCATTCAGCGTGCACTGGCAGGCAGAGGAAGGCGAGCGGGACTATGTCACCGTGGTGCCGGCGGATGCGCCGGACGGCGCTTACGGCAGTTATGCTTATACGCGTACCGGCAACCCGGTGCAGCTGCATGCGCCGGTTGAGCTGGGTGCTTACGAACTGCGTTATCAGAGTGACCGGGTGTCCGGCGTCAGCGGCCGCCGCGCCATCGAAGTAGTGGCCTCCGAGCTGGCCTTGGAAGCACCCACCGAAATACCGGCGGGACAACCGTTCAGCGTAAACTGGACCGGCCCCGACGGCAACCGGGATTACATCACCGTGGTTAAGGCGGACGCCGCGGACGGTGCTTACGCCAGTTACGCGTACACCAGAACGGGCTCACCCATGCAGCTGCATGCCTCCATCCAGTCCGGTGAATATGAGATCCGCTATCAGAGCGATCGGGTTAAAGGCGTATTCGGCCGCCGGCCGGTAACCGTGACGCCGGCGCACATTGTGCTCGACGCACCGGCGGTGGTGCCCGGCGGCAGCCCGTTTGAGGTGCAATGGCAGGGGCCGGACGGTGAACGGGATTATCTGACCGTGGTGCCGGCGTCCGCGCCGGCAGGCCAATACACCAGT
>JANQOA010000385.1 GCA_028279305.1 Pseudomonadales bacterium | reverse complement strand
ATGTATACGCCCCTCCTATACACTGGGCGGATCAGGTGCGAGTTTTGGCTATCGGCACGGTCACAGCCTGGTTCGGCGGCCCCGAGGTGGCAAAAATAGAACTGCTGGGCACACCCCTGGGCGGCAATGTGGCCCGGGCCGGGCCCATCCGCAGCACCAACTTCCCCTGGGTGCTGCTGGGCCGCGCGTGCCTGCATCATACGCTGGTCAGCGAACGCAACCACGCAAAACGGACCGAGATGGTCAGCCGTTTCACCAGTGGGGAGAACTTTTTCGATTTTCTCACCGGCGCGGAACGCACCGCCATGGAAAGGTGTTTCAGCCGCCTGCGCGAGGGTGAAAGCGGTCTCTCAAGGCAATTACCCAGGGAAGTTGAGGCGGTGCTGAGCCGCCACGTAAGTCACCAAAACCACAGTTAAGCTGCAAGCTTACAAGGCGCCATGCTAGGGTGGGCTGCATACCACCAGCAGGGAATACCATGAATAATCCTGAGGAAGTTGTGCGCGCAGCCTGCCAAGTGATCTGGAGTGACGGCGACGTGGCCCGGGTGGCGGAGTTTTACGCTGATGACTTCACTGCAGATTATCCGCTGACGGACTGGGGCAGCGGCGTACCCGGGGTGACAGCCCTGGCAGCCCAGGTACGCCGGGATTTGCCCGGCTACAGCGAAGAAATTGAAGAATTGATTGCCGCCGGCGACGAAGTGGTTGTGCGTCTGAACATCACCGGCCGCCACCCTCAAAGCGGCGCAAACGTGAGCTTTCGCGACGTCAGCATCCTCACCGTCAAAAACGGCAAGATCACCCGCCAGCGGGGATTAACCGACTACTTTTCCCTGTTCAAACAATTGGGCGTGCTGGACATGCGCACCCCTGGTTAACCGCGCAGCAGCCCGCGCAGCAATCTGGGCGACCGCGCAAAACCGAACGCTGCCGCCACCCGCAATGCCGGCTCCAGGGCGTAGGGCAACGTATGGATGCCGCCGTGCACGCGCACCGCTCCCGGTTCGGGCAACTCGGGGTGCAGCCAGTCACGTATTGCCAGCAGGCCATTTAAGCGGCGCGACTGGCGCGGCGCCATGCTCTCAACCCCGAACGCGCCGGCGCCCAGGAAAGCCGCGGCAAACACCGGGTGGGACAGGGAACGGGTGCGCGTGATGGCTGCCGTATTGGCGGACACCCGCAACGGTTGGGACCCGGTGGTCCAGCATTCCGCCATCAGCACCTTACATAGATACTGGGCTGCCTGGTAGCTGGCACCCTGGATGGCAACTACCGTGCGGGTGGCGGCGGACGTTTCCAGGCGCACGCTGCCGCCGCCTCTGCCTAACAAACCAACGCCGGCAAGTGCAGCTTCCCAGGCGGGACGCGCGCGGCGCCGCGCCTCCGCCGCGGCCAGGTCCCCGGGTGCAAGGGCGGTTGGGGTGGTGGGTGAAACCAGCAAGGTCACCGAACGCACCAGTTCCGGCGGCAAGGCATCCACCAGGGCGTTCATCACCGCGGTCAGGCGCAGTTCCCGCGCCTGCCCCGGGGCATAAGCATACAGACCCAGATCCAGCCCGGTGTCACCGGCAAATTCCAGCAGGGTGGCCAGAATTTCCCGGGGCTGGGTGAGCAGATCCGCATTCCCCTGAGGCCAGTACAAGCGTCCGGCCATACCTTCCGCCTGCCGCCACTCCCGGGGCGGCGGTACCGTATCCAGCCACAGCACTTCCGCACCCGCCTCCAGCCAGAAACGAGTGGGCGCCATTTCCGCACCGCCGCCCAACACGGCGATTCTGCGGCCGCGCAGATCCAGCGAACCCGTTGCCAGCGGCTGATTGCAAACCCAGGCCAGCGCTTCACCCGCCTGACCGCTGATCATACCGCGCTGCACCAGTTGCGCCCCCAGGTCACCGAGGTGCTCCGCCGGCCAACGCTGGCCGCGGTAGACCACCACCGGCTGCCAGCCCGGTTGACCGCTGAAGCTGTGGTTTTCCAGGGTCAGGGGAGCAACCGGCTGACGCAGCGCTTCAGCCAGAGGCTGATGCTGATCCGCCCGCCCCCACATAATCTGTTTCTGCAACCCGGTACAGATGTGCCGGGCAATCTCATGGCGTTGCGGGCTGGCAACCCGCGCTGCTTCAAAGTGCGGCATCTGTCCGGGATAGCCGCGGCGGAACGCCGCCGCCTCCGGGGCCAGCCCGGCAGCCGTAAACGCCTGGGGAAAGGCATCAGCAGCCTCCCGCAGCAGACTATGCAACAGGGTCATGGCGCTGGTGCCCGGCGCCAGCAACACCTCCGCTTCGCTGGGTGGATGTTTACCCACGCCGGCGAGTACTTTGGAGCCAAACACAAGGGGAGTCCGCAGGTTCCGCCTGGCGCGCGCAGGCAACCAGCAGCATCAGCATCCCGGCCGGCGGGAAAGCCGCAGGCGTTAACATCGGCTCCCTCCTTATGTAGCCCTTACGGATCAGTGAACTATGTATTCCGCGGCCCGTCAACCGAAGGCCGGCGGCAGGCTCTGTGACGGATCCCGGCACAGCGTCTAAACTGGCGCCAGCACACCGTTTAGCGCACTGTTTAGATAGAGGAGATGCTGTATTGAACACCATGCGAACCCGCGCCAAGGAACACTTTCCCACAGTCCTGTTAACCCTGTTAAGCATCGTGCAGGCGCTGGCATTGGAACTGTTGTGGGGGCACGTTGTTGCCACCGGTTATCTGTATTCGCTGTCCTGGATGTCTGCCCTGGCCTGGCTGCAGATCACCGCTACGTTTGTCGGCCTGGTGCTGGTCTGGGTGGTCTACGCAAGCAACGTCACCCGCTTCATCTGGGTGCCGTCCACCAGTGATTCCGTGCTGCCTTTTATGATCGGCGTGCTGGAATTTATGCTGGTGGAAACCCTGGGTCCCGACGAGGTGGGCCAATGGTTGATATGCATGGCGGTCATATTTGCCGGCATGCAGTGGATTGGCCACAGCACCATGCGCCGCGCGCGTGAGGATGACGCCAACGCCGCTTTTTTTGCCGGCCGGCCGCGCGCCGGTTGGAACGACTTCTATGCCGCCGCCTCTGTGGTCCTGGTGCTGGCTGCAGCCGGGGTATACGAGTGGCTGGGCGCCGGCCCGGGCACTTTTACCTTTATAGCGCTGACCGGCACCCTGATTTTACTCAGCTGGCAGTACTACCAGTCTGTTATATTCTGGAACCGTTCCGTGCAGGAAGAATAAAAGTTACGTGGATCTGATTGTGTTTGACCTGGATGGCACGCTGCTGAACGCGTCATCCGAGATATCCGCTTACACCCAGCGTACATTGCAGCGGCTGCAGGCAAGCGGCGTGCTGTTTACCGTTGCCACCGGCCGTGCCATGCATGGCTGCCAGGACATTCTGCAGCGGCAACTGTTCACCCTGCCCCAGGTATTCAAAAACGGTGTAGTGATCTGGAACCCGGCAGATCAGGAATACAGCCATCACAACTATCTGACCCTGGAAGAAATTGAACACGTATTGACCGCCACCATTTCCCAGCACCTGACGCCGTTCATGTTTACCGTCGAACCGGGTAATGTACACGCGATCTATCATCCGCCGCTGCTAAACGAGGTGGAGCGCCAACTGGCGGTGGACTTCAAAGCGCGCTCCGGGGTTGGCGTTTACCCTGCCGCGGAGATGCCGGGTACCGCGCACATCACCAACATCAGCGCGTTGGGTGAGCCGGCCGCCGTTGAGGCCATTGAAGACATGATTGCCAACGAACCCGGGCTGGTGGCTTATGCAGGCACGGCGTTGGAAGGGGCTGATCTCAAATGGATTGACATTCACCATATCGAAGCCAGCAAAGGCAACGCCGTGCAGGTGCTGCGCGCGGAACTGGGTGCCAGCCGGGTATTGTGTTTCGGCGACAGCGACAATGACCTGAGCATGTTTGCCGTGGCTGACGAGGCTTACGCCACCAGCAACGCCAAGGCGGAGGTCAAAGCCTCTGCCACCCGGGTGCTGGGCCACCACGACGAGGACGCGGTGGCGCGCTTTTTGCGCACGCGTTTTGATCTGGGTGATTAAGTGGTCACCTTTACTTCACAATAACCAGCCGGCACTACAACGGTGCCGGAAAAAAGGGGGAAAACCGATGTCCGACACCGAAACTAACCTGGCGGCAGCTCTGCAGACCCTGCAGGCGCGTATTGGCGAATCCAGCCCGCCCACGGATTGGTTTGAAATTACCCAGCAGCGGGTAAACGATTACGCTGAGGTCAGCATGGATCACCAGTGGATCCACGTGGATGAGGAGCGGGCGAAACAGGGCCCGTTCGGCGCGCCTATCGCCCACGGCAATCTCACCATAGCGGTGATGGGCCATCTGCCGCGGACTGACAGTGTGCCGGCGGAGAAACTTGAGGGACACAAACTCAGTATCAATTACGGCTTCGACCGCATCCGTATGCCGGCACCGGTAAAGGTCGGCGCCAGAATCCGCGCCACAAGTACTTTAAAACGCGCTGAACTGAAAGGCGGCATGATCGAAACCATGAACGAAATTGTTGTCGAGATAGAAGGCGGGGATAAACCCGCGCTGGTGGCCGAGAGCCTGGGCCGGCTGGTCTTTTGATGTAAAATAATTCCCGGAGGCAACACTATGCTGAAACTTGTAGTGCAGATATTGGGTTTGCTGGTGTTGCTGCTGGCGGCCACCCTGATCACCCTGAAGCTGAAAAACCAGAACGCGGACGGTCCATCCGTGTTGTTCCCCGGCGGCGCTCTGGTTTCCGGCGAGCTTTATCAGGGTGCGGAACCGGACTGGTCGTTTACCGACGATGTCTTCATCATAGAACTGCAAACCAACAATCCGGTCAGCTCGCGGCGGATTTTTGTTATGGAGAGCAATGACAAAGTGTATGTGCCGTCCGGCTACATGCGCTCTTTCCTGGGCAAGTTATGGAAAGACTGGGCGTTTAACGTGGAAGAAGGCAACCCGCAGGCGGTGGCCAGGGTTGAGGGGGTCCGTTACCAGCGTACCCTGATCCGCGAACAGGACCCCGCGGTGATTGCCGGTGTGGCTGAAAAGCTGGCGCAAAAATACGCCGGCGGCGCCACCCCGGAGACTGTTGCGGAAATTGTAAAAAGCGTAAACGACGGTGATACCTGGATATTCGAAATGGCACCAAGGGAGGCGGACGGCAATGAGTAACAGCACTTATCTGAAAGTGTGCGGCGGCGTAACCCTGGTCTGGGTGCTGGGGCTTTTGTTTGTACCGCCTTTTGCAGAACTGGTTGAGCAGCTGATGCTGCTGTTCCTGTCCACCAACGCCCGCTGAAGCCATTGTTCCGGCCGCCTGCAGCTTAGCAACCTGGTGCAGCCATGGGTGATACCACGGTCATCAACAGCGCTGAACCCACCCGCATCGGCCGCTTCCCCTTGAAGGAGCGGCTCGGCAAGGGCGGCATGGGTGAGGTGTACCGGGCCTGGCACCCCCGGCTGAAAGTTGACGTGGCGCTGAAGACCATCCTGGCCCAATACTCCACGGACCCCTATTTCCAGCGCAAACTGCAGGAAGAAGGCGAAAAACAAGCCCAGCTTAAGCATGCGCATATTCTGCGCATGCTGGATAGTGATGAAGTTGACGGGCAGTGGTTTCTGGTCACCGAATTTGCCGACGGCGGCAGCCTGCGCGAGCGGCTGCGTTCCGGGCTGCCCGCCGCCGCCGGCCTGGCTGATGTTCACAAGCTGGCCCACGCATTGGCGCATGCGCACACGAGGAAAAACCCGGTAGTGCATCTGGATATCAAGCCGGAAAACATCCTGTACGTGGAAGACGAGCCCAAACTTGCGGATTTTGGCATCGCGCGCATAGTTCAGGGCGAAACGGTGCATTCGACTAGAATCGCTTTTGACCCCAGATATGCGCCGCCGGAACAACTGGACGGCCACCCCCAGCCCGCTTCCGACGTTTATTCTCTGGGCCTGGTGCTGCGCGAAGTAGTTACCGGCATGGTGCCGAAACAGAGTGCCGCAGCCCGTTGCGACCCCAAAGACATCAACCCGGAGTTGCCCGCGGCGCTGCGCAGCGGCCTTGCGGAGCTGACAACCCGATGCCTCAGCTTCGCACCGGAACAGCGGCCCACCGCCACCGAATTGTCTGAGGCGTTGGATAACCTGTTAACAGCCGGACAGCCCGGGCATGCGTCACGCTGGGTGGGGGTGACCGTGCTTGTTACCGCGCTGGTATTCAGCAGCTTCCTGCCCGCTGTACGCAACCAGGCTGCAGCGGCATGGTACAGCTTGTTCCCGCCGCAGCAGCAGCAGGTGGAGTTCAGACTGCTGCCGGCCAACGCCCGGCTGTGGTCCGGCGGCTGGCTGGATCCGGCAAACCCGATACCCCGCGGCAGCCACCGCATTGCCGTCACCGCGCCGGGTTATGTCGGCCGGGTGGTGCCGGTGGAGGTGCCGCGGCCGCCCGGCTCCGCCGCTGTGTCCGTAGTATTGTCACAGCGGCCGGATACCATCGACCTTGAATATCTGGCATTCCGTCAGGTTGGCGCCACTCAGCCGGATACCGCCCTGGTT